>CAYUGP010000074.1:0-7136 GCA_964444315.1 uncultured Oscillospiraceae bacterium
GGTACTGGACCTGGTTGCCGTCGGCATTGAACCTGTAGCCCGTGCCGCCTCCCGTTATGACCACCTCGGAAGAGCGGAGGTTGTTCATATGCTTCAGGGTCTGGGCTATGCGCTGCCTTGAAGCGTTGAGGGAGACCTCGCTGTCCATGTCCATATCGAGGGCGTTCTTAGCCTCTCTTATGGCTGCGCTGAGCTTTTCTTTCTCCCCCTGGAGATATATGAGGTATTTCACCAGCTCAGTTATGTGTTCCGGGTATTCGGTGTCCGGGAGCACGGCCACCGCCTCGTCCTCTGCCTCGGGCATCACCTTGTGGCGGAGATAGATATTCTCAGTGGACGTGATGTTCACGTCCCTGTCCAGGACTCTCAGGACCTCGTCCATGAAAAGCTGTATCTTGTTCTGGAATCTGAATGCCTCTTTTAGATTCATATCTTTGCCCTTTCTCTCCGGAACTACCGGAGACCCTTTCGTTTCCTCTCTGTTTACGGGCATATTTTAGCAGGGGCCCGGGGGCCTGTCATTGAACTGTCAGTTCAATAGGCAAAACAACTTAAAATCGCTGCAGCCCTTGATCTAAAAGGCATACAGCGATTTTTACCAACACGTTTTGTCCTATATCTTTCTTTTATCTTTCACATTTTTATGCGAGTCCCGGCTTTATTTCCCTGCCCTTTGCCTTAAGATCAGCAAAATAGAGTTCCTCCGTAGCCAGGGCCATCTTCGTCACGGCGAAGTCCTCGCCCTCCGGGTAGACGTACCAGGTGTCGCTTAAAGTATTGAGGTCCACGCAGTCCCCGTGCTTGAAGAGGTATACGTATTCTATGTGGCAGGAGTACATGGACGCCACTTCCTTGACCATCTCGTGGACGTCTCCGTCGGAGTCCGTGACTCTGACCCTGAAGCCGTCCATGTCGTGGACCATGGTCCCTGTGCCCAGCTTTATGAACTTCTTTGCATTGGGCAGGCTCTCCACCGAAACCTTCAGCTCTCCCGAAGAGTAGCGGCCTTCCTCGACCTCTTTCCTGACGTTAGACCTCTCCCATTCGTACCAGTCCGGTATGTGCCCGAACTCGGTCTCGCCTTCCAGGGCTTTCAGCTGTCCGTACTCCGTCATCTCCCATCTCTTTCTGCAGGCTCTGCAGACAAGCTGCGTTCCGCTGCTCTCCATGCGGTACTCGGTGCCGCAGGCGGGGCATTGATAGAGTACCTTTTCAAGGCCCACAGCCCTTTCAGGATCGTCCACCTTTATTTTGTTCTCCAGCTGCCATCTGAAATCGTCGTACTGGAAAGCCTCAACTATCTTTCTGTTGATCTCGCCCGGGCTCAGCTCTTTGAGATCCTCTGGAGTAAACAGGATCTTCATCTCAGCTTCCGTGGGCTTTACGCCCCTTTCCTTCCTGGTGTTCCAGAAGGGGTGGTTTATATGGTGCCCGTGGCATATGAGGGTGACTACGGGAACTCCGAAGCGCTTGCAGAGCTTTCCCAGGGAGTCGGGAAGCACCGCGGTGGTACCGCAAAGAGAGTACCTTGCCTCAGGATAAAGCCCCACTATGCCCTTCATGTCTATGACTGTCTGCAGGTGCTTCACGAGCATCCTGTCCGTGGTGAACTTCCTCTTGCATATGCATCCTATGGCCCTCAGGAGCCATTCTCTTCCTATGAATCCGTCTATGGCGACGATGTAATTGGGGAAATGGGGGAAGGTGGCCATGGCCGACACTTTCATATCGAAAAAGGCGTTGTGATTCCCAAGGAGAACGTAGGGAGGCTCAAGGCCTTCCAGACCGGTCTTGCTTATCTTAGTCCCGTGGGAAAGAGTCCCCGCCTTGCAGGCAGCCCAGACTATGAGCTTCAGGAAAAAATTGCACTTACGCGGGGGCTTTCTCATGTCGAAACGTTCGAAGTCTTTCATCGCATGCTCCTTTTGTATACAAAAAGCTCCCGGCGGTTTCCCGTCGGGAGCGCTGCACTCTAAAGCAGTTTTGCCGCAAATTCCCCGAGGGGATTTTCGGCTATTTTTTCTATCTCGCCGCTGTCCACGGTCTTTGCAAGCTCCGGATCTATGGGCATCTGGGCCGTGAGCTTTATGCCGTACTTCTTTGCAAGGGCGTCGACTTTGCTCTCGCCGAAAGGCCTTAAGACCTCGCCGCAGCCCGGACAGGTGATATAGCTCATGTTCTCCACAAGTCCGAGTACCGGTATATCCATGAGATTTGCCATCTTCATGGCCTTCTCAACTATCATGCCCACAAGGTCCTGAGGAGATGTCACCACCACAAGGCCCGCAAGGGGCAGGCTCTGGAATACAGTAAGAGTGACGTCTCCGGTCCCCGGAGGCATGTCAACGAACATGATGTCCTCTTTATCCCAGATCGTATCGGTCCAGAACTGCTTTACGACGCTGGCTATCATGGGCCCTCTCCAGATGACGGGATCGGACTCGTTGTCAAGGGCTAGGTTAAGAGACATGATGTCAATACCGCCCTCAGACTGGCAGGGCTTGATGTATTCGCCCTGAGGCACTACTCTGGCGTTTACTCCGAAGGCCTTGGGTATGGAAGGTCCCGTGATGTCAGCATCGAGGATGGCAGTCTTTTTGCCCCGGCGCGATGCCTCCACGGCAAGAAGGGAAGTCACAAGGCTCTTTCCCACTCCGCCTTTTCCGGATACTACGCCTATGACCTTCTTCACGCTTGACTCTTTATTCAGATATGCGCGGAATATGTTGAAATTCTTCGCTTCGTCTCCGCAGTCTTCTATTCCGCAGCTTTCGCAATCATGGTCGCAATCTACCATTTACATTTTTCCTCCGATCATCAGTATAAGATAAAAGCAAGAACCCCCTATCATGAGGATGGCCAGTATTATGGCCAGTATCCTTGCTGCTATGCCTCTTTTCTTTTCGTATCTGCTCATGTCAGTTTTTATCCACAACCTCTATATCTATGACTTTTCTTGATTCCATCAGGCCCCGCAGGCTTATTGCATACTCGATGGACATACGGCTCTTGTTGTCTCCCACGGGCTCGAAGCCTGATATCCTGTCTGCAAGGACCTCCATGCTTATGGGTCCGTAAGGCGTATCGTATACACCTTCGTGCCTCTTGCCCTTTTCGAACTCCATGACGGTCTCGCTGTCGCTGCCTTCGCCCTTTCTCTTCATCTTCACCTTCTTAGGCGTGATGGTAAGGGACGTGGTGCACCCGGACATGCCTGAAAGGGGAGACTCCTCGTAGCTTATGTACGTGACGCTTCCCCTCGTGGAGAGCCTTCCTTCCGTTATGAACTCCACCGGATCGTCGTCTATGACCGTGCCTTCGGGAGGCTTTGGAAGAGTGCTCAGGGTCTTACCTGTTATTTTTAGTACTATATCTTTCATATCCCAATTCTATTATTTTATCCGTGATCTCCGGGAGAGTCAGCCCCGTCTCCATCATCAGCATGGGGAACATGGAAATGCTGGTAAATCCCGGAATGGCGTTGATTTCATTAATATATATCTCGGAGCTTGATTTGTCCATAAGAAACTCCACTCTGGAAAATCCGCAGCATGCCGAGGCTTTGTAGGCCTTTCCGGCCATCTCCCTTACTGCTGCCGCCTGCTCATCTGTAAGAGGCGCAGGTATGAGGAGCTTAGAGTCGTCATTGTTGTACTTTGCGTCGTAGTCATAAAACTCTGCTCCCGGGACTATCTCTCCTATGGCTCCGAAGGAAAGCTCATCGTTTCCCATGACGGCAATCTCTATTTCCCTTGCGTCTATGCCGTGCTCTGCCACGAGCCTTGAATCATACCTTGCCGCAAGCTTAAGTGCGGGAAGCAGGTCTTCTTCTCTCGTTACCTTGGTGATGCCCACGGAAGATCCCATGTTAGCGGGCTTTATGAAGAGAGGATATTCCAAGCCTTCGTTTATCTTCTTTTCTATGCCTTTCTCTATATCCCCTGCAGAGAATGCCAGGTAGGGGCTCTGCTTAAGGCCTGCATCTGCAAAGACCTCTTTTGCGATTATCTTGTCCATGGTCACGGCGCAGCCTGCGACTCCCGTGCCCCCGTAGGGTATGTTCAGGAGTTCGAAGACTCCCTGGATCGTGCCGTCTTCACCGTTGGGTCCGTGCATGATGGGAAGAGCGAAGTCTATGAGATCCGTCAGCTGGCGTCCGGCGCTGCCGAGGACAGAGAATCCGAAGTGCTCAGGATCTCTTGCAAGGTCTTCCCTTGCTTTTTCTTCCCAGTCTCCGGGAGCTATGAGAGATGTGGGTCCTTCGTAGAGGAGCCATTCTCCCTTCTTCGTTATACCTATGGTCACTACATCGTATTTATCTCTGTCAAGGCTGTTTATGACTGTCGTTGCCGACACTCTCGATACTTCGTGCTCTCCGGATTTTCCGCCGAAGAAAACTCCAACTCTTGTCTTCATCTGAATCCAGCAAGGATACCCCATCCTCTTAGGATGGGGAGGAATTGCTTCCCTATCGCGGCTATGCCGTGATTCCCTGCATCCTCCTCTCTGTTAATGTAGTATTGCTGTGTTCCAATAACTTAAGTTTCTTGTATGATACTGCAGGATGTACTTTTGTTCCGTCAAGCAGCCTGATATCGAAGTACCCGCTCGTACGTCTTCCGAATATGAAGCATTCCTGTCCGTTGTACATTACTCTGTCAAATAAACGGAAGCCATAGACCTCTTTAGGCGCCTGATTGCTCTTTCTGACTCCACCTTTAAGGATATTGGCCTTATGAAGTTGTCTGTTATGACAGCGCACTTTCTTTTGGAAATACCAATACCCAAGAGGCTCTACACACGGATGCCCGCTTATGCACCTTGCGTCTACAGCATGCGTCTTCTCAAGACCATTGCCGATCCTCGCGTTCTTCGTAAGGTATCCAAAGGTCATAGTGACCATACCGGGATACGTCTCTTTAAGCCTTTGATAGAACGCCCACCTCATGATGCCCATAAACGCCGCATCCCTGAAACTTGCGCTGCGCCTGATTCTACCGGGCAGTCTTACAGTCCCTGCGTGATATCCCTTGTGACATGTTTCGCACAGAGTGATAAGGTTGCCGGGAGCGTCTCCCCCTGTCTTCCTTGACTCTATGTGATGTACGTTAAGTATTCTGTCCTTAGATCTTCCTTTGCAGCACTGACAGCTATATCCGTCTCTTGAGAGTACGTATTCTCTTACGTTCCAAAAGCCCAGCTGCTCTCCCCATTTGTACTCTGCTCCTTTCGGAGCAGCAAGACCCTTTAGATCTGCTTTCAGTTTCTGAAGATCGAATGACGCAGTCTCTACGCTTATGTGACTTATCGGAAGGATAGTCATAACGTCTGAAACGGCTTTTAAGTGACTTGATATCTTTACCTCTACGGAAGGAGCAAGCCATCCTTTGTGTTTCGAGCGCACCCTGTTATCAAATCGTGCCTTGCGGTATCTTGTCTTACGATTCCTTCTTGAGCGCCTGTACTCACGCCTTACTGACAGATTCTCTGTCACATCCGCCCTAAGCATTATCTCTGCAGCATACAGTTCCTTTGACTCTGTACTTGCAGATAATCCTATGACCTTGCTTCCTGCGTCTATACCAAGGTCTACCTCCTGCACTGCATCTCCTGTATCATACAGAAGACGGATGGTGAACGGACAGCGCTTTACCACTTTTGCCTTGCCCATGCTTAACAGTCTCCTGACTTTGCCACAGCGCTTTGTTGGCATAAGTGGCTGTCCGTACTTGTTTTGTACGTACACAAACATCCCTATTATCCCCTTCTTTTTACCCCTGATACGCTTTTTGCTTTAAGCCGGCGCGTATCTTGCCGTTTGGTGTCCTTCCCCAATGTTATCCGGGGTTACCATGTCCGCCACACTGTCCCTTCCCAATCAGGACTGTTTAATGACAGACCACAGAGCGGCAGATTAGGACGAACGTCCGCCGGTGTGATCACCCGGATAACGTAGCCTTTGTTTCAAGGCTTAGGGTAGTCAACATTGGGCTTTTCTAAGCCCCCGCTTCAAAACCCTTTACAGGTTTAAGCGGTGGGTTGTTGACACTATCGTCTCGTATTCTCCTGTTTCATCGAATTTGAAATATGTGGGCCCTGCACCGCAGAGTATCATATCTTCCTTTTTCCCGGTCAGCCTCTCAAGGGCAGGCTGAAGGTGGTTGCCCATATACCCTATCTTCTCCTCAAGGGTCTTTGCAGCCATGAAGGATGCAACGTTGTATTTTACCATATAATCAGCGGGAATCAAAGCCTTGTATACCGCAGCGGTCTTGTCCTTCACAGAGAAATCACTTTGCTTCAGAGCCACCCTTCCCCAGACAGGTTCTATATATTCCAGTATCTCTCCCCGGCCTCTTCCCACTGCGGAGGGATGGCCGTTCTGAGAAGCAAGGCAGAAAGGAACATCCGATCCCAGATCCGAAGCTATGGGCATCATCTCTTCCCAAGGTACATCCCAGATCTTCGAAAGAGCGGTAAGGACTGCCGCTGCGTCGGCGGAACCTCCGGCCAGCCCTCCCGCAAGGGGTATGTTCTTTTCTATGGATATGCGGAAGAATTCATCTTCTCTTCCGAAAGCTTTTTTTGCTTCCTTCAGAGCCTTCATGGCAAGATTGTCTTCTGCTGACATTTCGGGCACGAAACGTCCCGAGCTAAGGAATCCGGCGCTGTCCTTTGCGCAATGCCCCGCCGGTTCAACAGTGACCCTGTCATAAAGATCTATGGCCTGGAAGACCGTCTCTATCTCGTGATAGCCGTCTTCCCTCTTGCCCAGAACATTCAGTATGAGATTCAGTTTTGCATAAGCTTTGACTGTCATTTTATTGTTTCTATTTACTGCTAATTTCGTGGTATACTTATAATACCACATTTGTAAGAAAAGGAGACTGTTATGGCGAAACACTTAGTAACTATATTGAACGATGATATAAAGCTGGAAGTGGAAGACGGAAAAGTCCTTCTTGCCGCTATCCAGGAAGCCAAGCTCGAGCTCGACGCCCCCTGCGGCGGACAGGGCAAGTGCGGCAAGTGCAAGGTCCTCGTGAACGGCGAAGAGATGCTGGCGTGCCAGACCGAAGTGAAGGGCGACATACTGGTAAAGCTTCCCGAGAAAGCAGAGAACACCATACTCACGG
>CAYUGP010000075.1:0-7053 GCA_964444315.1 uncultured Oscillospiraceae bacterium
GGCGAAGCTCTTCTTCGGAATCGCATCTTCTCATGCCTCTTCCGCCGCCACCGGCTGCAGCCTTGAGTATTACCGGGAATTTATATAGGTTTGCGAGCTCTACGGCCTCGTCTGCTGACTTTAAGGGTTTCTCGGTACCCGGCACCGTGGGCACACAGCACTCAAGAGCAATCTGCTTTGCAGCGAGCTTATCTCCCATCTTGGCGAGGACTTCGGATCTCGGGCCAATGAACTTGATACCTGCATCTTCGCAGGCCTTTGCAAAGTCTGCATTTTCTGAAAGGAAGCCGTATCCGGGATGAATGGCATCTGCTCCTCTTCTCCTGGCCTCCTCTATGATGCCGGGTATGTTTAGATATACGGCAAGAGGGCTCAGCTTTTCTCCTATGAGATAGGACTCATCGGCAGCTGTCCTGAAGAGGCTGTAGGTATCTTCTTTTGAATATATTCCTATGGTCTTTATATCCACGTCGTGACAGGCACGGAAAATACGGAGCGCTATCTCTCCCCTGTTTGCGACCAGTATCTTTTTGAATTCCTTTATTTCAGACATTGTCCTATCCTCCGTAATACAAGAGTTTCCAGTATTGTACAACAAAAGCGCTGTACATGGTATCGTTTTTTAGAGAAATACCGTTATGAAATGATGTCGCTTATCTCGCAGCACAAGCTTTTGGCCAGTTTACACAGCGTATCGTACTGCGCTTTGCATATATCAAGGTCTCCCTGTTCATATGCTTTTATGGATCTCAGTTTGACTCCGCTTATCTTTGCCAGCTGAGACTGGCTGAGAGCTCTTTTCTCTCTCCAGGTCTTGAGCGCCGCCTCGGGATACAGCTTTTTGCGTATGATATCCGTTACTTTGCTGATATCCGCCTCATGGAGCACAGGATAAGATCTCAGCAGATCCTCTGCAGGCATAACCGAAAAGATCCTTTCAAAGCTGCAGCCCAGATACCACTGAACATAGCAATATACGTATCCGCACCAATACTCTGCCGAGAGGTCATAGCCCGGGTCGGAAAGAATAAAATCATTTCCCGTCATGTCCAGGAACAGCTCCTGTCCGGACTTCCCGGCTATAATCCTCGGTTCTCCGGCCTCCCATGCCTTCGCCTCTTCAGATCTTAGAAAAAGATCCGTGAAGTCGATTGCCGCCATAGAGCAAAGTCCTACGTCAAACAGCGAAGCCATCGTCTTCATTGCCCCGGGAAGATAATCCTCATTGTATGCGTGGATCATCGGCCTTCAAACCTCCTCTTATGATATCTGCAAGAAACAGGTCGTCTTCAGTCAGTTCCGAGTTTCTGACATTTTTTCTGTATGCGCTCCTTGCGAGCTCATCTCTTTGTTTTCTCAGCGGATAATATACGGACTGCTCTGCCGTTTCATAGCCTTCAAAGGAAAGGTGCCCGAAAGATGCTTCTGATTTGAGCACTATCTGAACGCCCAGTCTCCCAAGTTTCATTGCCTCGGAAAGCTTTTGCACCGTTATGGTATTATCCAGAAAGTCCTGTGCAAAAGCGAAATATGAATCGTCCGCTCTGTATCCTTTTATGATATCGCAGGCGGACGTATCGATGCTGAAATGATCTATAAGGTACTGCTTTCCTATGGCTGAGACACGGCTCTTCACACTGAAATACCGGTTCTCCAAGAGAACAGTCAGCCAATGAAGTATGGTATATTCTTTCCCGGTCAGATCCAGGATCTTAAGACCTGAAAGGTCCAGTGTATAGCGGTTTGCATAGCCGCCGTGCATGCTGCTGCATGCCCACTCTTTTGCAAGATCTGAAGATTCGGTACAGTAAAAGCCCAAGCCGTAATCGTTTCTTGCATTACCGGCTCCGTAAACAGGCTTTTCTATTATTCTCTCCGACCCGTGATATATAGTAATTGCTTTTCTTTTCAAAGCCTACATCCCCCTTTTTATGTCAATATTATACCATTATAATGGCATATTTTCAAGGATATCTTCTTTCGATGTCCTGAGAGCATTCCGTTTATGACAATTTAAAAATGTTGTTTTAGAAATACTTACAATTGAATATAGATACCATTTTATGTTAATCTATATGTAAGTCTATGGAAAGGAGGATATTACAATGAAGCTTAGCGCACCTAAAAACGCAACATTTTGTGTAGCACTTATCCTTATCGTTATTGGTCTTGTTGCAAAACTCGGAGTTATACCCGCAATAGCTGGATATGCTTTCTGGTTCGTATTTGCCGGAGCAGTACTGCTTTGCCTGGCCGTAATGCTAAAAGGTCTATAATTATATGATATGAGTGAATGAACAACCCGGGACCGATCATCCTGGGTTTTCTTTTACTCTATAAGGTTGTGTTCTTCCAGATTCGCTTTTCCTGATTCGATCTCGCTGATCACTTTCTTCAGATATGAAACATTTAAATCTGAGTAGAAGGGATCGTTCGAAACATCTGATGACATTTTTTTTTCTCTTTTCATTTTTTCGCCGCTTATATATCTTTTTTCAGATATTCATTCTATTAATGCATTACTTCCCATCGGCCGTTCTTTCTGGGGCCGACCCTTACGATCCTGCCGCTCGATACCAAGGCTGAAAGATGCCTGTGTATGGTCGGTTCCGATTTCCCCGTCTTTTCTGCAAGCTGCGGTATGGTCATACGATTGTTTACTTTCAGAAGAAGAATCAGTCTTTCATCGAGACCAGTCTTCGGCATAACATACTCATCTTCCCTAAGCTTTAAAATACTGTCTTCTATAAAGCCCAGTTTTCTTTTGAAGATGAAAGTGAACCCGAATTCATCGTTGAAATATTCATAAGCGGTCTTTGTCTGATCACAAAGAGAAAAAGTCCTGCCAAATCCGGTACCGAAAGCATCTATATATCTGCATTTATACAGTACCGAAGCTATGAGAGGATTTCTTATCTTGCTGCCCACCCTGCCATCGGCAAAGGCCTTCGGATCTGTATCATTAAGTATAGGTCCGGCATTGTATATGCGGACATAAGATCTGTAAATGGCATAGCTGTTGTAATCGCCCTCTTTCGCATACGCTCTGTGCGCAAATGAATTTATCACTATCTCCCTGATCGCCTTCACGGGTATTTCCGGTGTTTCCACCCTCTGAAGACCGATGATCTCTGCCTTGAACGTGATGTGATTCTGTAAATACGATATAGCTTCGTTTATACATTCGAACATATTACCTTCGAACTCTTTTATCTCACCGAAATCAGTTCTGGAATCAGTAGGGAAACATGCCAGCTTTATCTTCAAAGGTCTGTTATTGCCGAAAAGATAAAGCCCTGCATTGTTGAGATGCCCATTGCCTGTCAAAAGCCCAAACTTTGTAAGTGCTTCCTGCGCATTGGAGTAGATATAGTCAAGTCTTCCTACGTCGTTTGCAGTCCTGATACATGTTAGCAGCATATCTTCATCTATATCATCCGGGCCGAATTTCGTCTCGGCATTTTCCCATTTTGAATAATTGTCTTTTTTATCTTCAAAGAACTTTTTCAATCTGTCTGCATCCATTGAAGTATCTGAATCATTGATTCTGATATAGTACTTTCCGTAAGCTGAATACGGCGTATCATCTCCATGAACATTTACCCGGATTATATTCTTCCCGTGAAGCTTCTCTTTTTTGATCTCAATATCGGGAAGAGGTTTCAAATTGTTTCTGATGTCATGTGCGATATCCTGAATAGTTTTATCCCCTATACTGACATCGAACACTTTTCCGTCATCATTTATACCGAAAATGACTTCTCCTTCATGCTTTTTATTGAGCATCGAACACAGAGAAATAATACCTTCCCGCAGCTGTGACAGCGATTTTTTAAGCTCTAATGTTTCTGATTCTTTGTACATAATAACCCCCTTCGAGGTTATCTTATCATATATCTTATCTATTTACAATATTCTGATATGTTAAATGTTTTGGTTTAAGAATTCCAGTCACGTCCCATCCGTCAGTCATTTTTCTCAAAACAAAAAAGTGACCACCTAACCCGCCAAAGGTTTTGGCCACTTTAAATCAATAAATAAGGTTAACCATCTGCTGATAAAATCCTTCTTTTTATCTGAAGAAAGACATCATGTGCATGAACGCCTTATCTTCGTAGGACTGCAGCTTCTTTGCGGCTTCTTCGCTGACGCCCGGCTGCTTGCTCCAGTCGATATAGTATTTGGATTCGAATATCCTGGTCGGAATGGGCGTATAGTCTTCCTTCCTGTAATCAAGGCCGGATTTTCCTCCAGGATTGTCATATTTTCCGTATTCGACGGCAAAATCGACAAGTGCACAGAGTTTCTCGAACTCTTCCCTGTCTATCATCATCAGGACTTTATCGAAGTTGAATACGTATCTTCCTCCCGGCGCCATTACGTCGAAGAGCTTCTTCACTTCATCTATGCAGCCTTCTTTGCTATGAGTCTTGAGATTTGTGAATTCATAGAGGCCCATAAGTATGAGCTTATGTCCCAGTTTGCTCTTGTAAAGCTCCCTGTCTCCGTGTTCGAAGCGTATCATGGAGTTTACGGGAAGATCGGCAAGGTAGTCCGTATACCTCGTCCAGTCATCTTCCACCCATGCGTTTATGCCCATGCCCATGGCTGCGTAGTTGTTTGCCATGGTATAGAAGCCGGGCCACCAGAGCTCATCGAAATCCTTTCCTCTGAGGAAAGTGGCCATATGGGTCCAGTAGTTGGCCCTTGACATGGGGCCTATGGTCTCAGGCGTGCCCATCTTGAAGAGCACGGGAAGAAGCGCATCGCAGGCATCTATTATTTTCTGCCTGTTCCTTCTTACGTCTACGCTTATCTTTGAGAAAGACCTTAGTATATCTGCAAGATAATCGAAGGGCGCTGCCGTAGCAGATCCCGGATACCTTCCCGCATACTTGTGCCCTGCCGATGCCGGTGCAGTCGCATTCCTGAATTCCGCACCTTCTCCGTCCTTGGCCATAAGAGCCTTAGCATATGAAAGCATGGCAGATACGGGATCTCCGTATATATCTACCTGCGTATTGAATCTTGGGAAAGCCCTCTCTATCATGCAGTCATAGGGATGCTCTATGAAATAGTCATAATCCTCAAGCTCAAGGGTGCTGACCTCCGGGTGCTGCATTACTCCGCTTTCTGAAAAAACGAAGGACTTTGATCCGAGGGCTTTGTACATGGCTGCAGGCCTTGAAGTCCCGTATATGGGAGATGTGTCCGAATGGAGCCTGTCGCAGACCTCCTTTGACACCTCTGCTGCCATCTTGGGAGACCACTGAAGGTCCCGTATATCCATGCCTCCGAGCTGAGCCAAAGCCTCGAATGCAAGGCCTACATCTATGGGGACTCTTTCCGGTATTATGTTGCTGTATACGTCCTGAAATATCTTGTTGCTGTCTTCTGCCATTTCCTTCACCCTGCTTTCACTTATTCTGCCTGTCAGTTATCTTCCACTACTTCCTGTTCTTGGTTTTTCTCTTCTCTGTCTATGAATCTGATTATTGCGATCGCGAAAGGTATCGCGATGAACAAAGCTGCCAGCACATCGGATACTCCCTGAGCTGCTGCAACGCCGTATTCAGCGAAGAATCTTGGGAGTATGAGGACCATGGGGATGAGGAAAATGAGCTGCCTCGAAAGTCCCAGTATGGTATTTCCCACCGGCTTTCCGAGAGCCTGATAAAAGCTGTTGGTGACCATGGTGAAGATGTGAGGTATGAGGCCTATGCAAAGGAACCTTATCTTGAATATACCTATCTGATACACCATGGGATCATTACTGCTGTTGAACCAGCCTATCATGGTCCCTGCGAATACATACATAACTACGGTCATAACGGCGCCTACGGCGCAGCCTATGAGACAGGTCACGTAAAAGAGCTTCTTGGTCCTCTTGTATGCTTTTGCTCCCCAGCAGTAACCTGCGCAGGGCGTGAAGCCGTGAGCATATCCGTTGACCGTTGATGATATGAATCTGTATATCTTGTTTGCTATGGATACTGCGGCCAGAACTGCCGTGCCGTAGAGCCTTGCCATCCTGTTCGTAAGTATGCTTCCGAAGGTCATCAGGAACATGCGAAGGAACGTGGGTATACCTATCTTTACGACTTCGGCAAAGTCCTGCCTGTTGAATGAGATGAGCTTTGGAGACAGGTGTATAACGGTCTTCTTCCTGATATACGGTAGTACGAGCACTATGAAACTGATGACTTTGGAAATAGCCGTCGCCTGGGCGGCTCCTGCCACCTCAAGCTTAAGATACCAGATGAATATGGGATCCAGTATGCAGTTTATGACGCATCCCGATACCGTGCCTATCATGGCATACATGGTATTGCCCTCGCTCTTTAAGAGCTGATTGAGGATGTTAGTCATCATCGTGAACGGGAATGCGAGGAGGATGTAGGTGGAATAGTCCACCGCGTATTTGAGCGCTTCATCGGTGCTGCCGAAGAGGACCGAAAGGCCCCTTCTCAAGGGCCACAGGGTCAGTACAAAGAAAAACGAAGTCAGTATACCGATGAATACAGTAGTCGAAGCTGCCTTTGAGGCCCTCTCGTCGTTCATGGCTCCCAGAAGCCTTGAACCGTAGCTTTGTATACCGAATGCAAAAGCGGCGCTTATAGCCATGAGAATATGCATGAAAGCGTCGTTAACCGCTACAGCAGCTGTAGCGTTAACACCTATGGAACTGACGAAAAAAGTGTCAGCCAGGTTATATAAAGAATCGACCACCATGGCAATGATGGTCGGGATCGCCATTTTAATGATAAGCCGCCCGGCAGGCATCTCCAGCATCATCTGGTGCCTTTCCAGGCTTATTTCTTCCCTTTTTGACATATCTATGCCTTAAAGACCGTATGTTTTCTGAAGATGATCTATGAGATCTTTGACCACTTTGTTCTGGTCATAGGGATATACGATATAGTTCTTTGCCTGATCGAATGCAAAGGCCTGACTGTCCTGAGTCGTAAAGAACTCCAGCTTGCCGTCGAAGAGCATGCTGCCCCTTCTGTGCTTGATGTTGAGGACCTGGTCGATGCTGAGCTCTCCTACCAG
>CAYUGP010000076.1:0-6966 GCA_964444315.1 uncultured Oscillospiraceae bacterium
TGATGCAAGAACCTTACCAGTTTCAGAAAAGTCAAAATTCGTTATGATTTTACCCTTGACAAATCTGGAAAAGTTTAAATAGCAGAAATGCCCTTTCGATCCATCTTTTAAGCTGCAAGGTTTGTGCCAAATGACAATTGAAATTTAGACGTTATACGCCAGTTCAACCTCATGTTCAAGACCTTCCTGGGAGTAACAGAGGACTCGAAGGCAGAGATATATCTCCGTCCGGAAACGGCTCAGGGCATATTCGTGAACTTCAAAAACGTGCAGAGGACGACCAGGAAAAAGGTTCCTTTCGGTATAGCCCAGATAGGTAAGTCTTTCAGAAACGAGATAACACCCGGAAACTTCATCTTCAGGATCAGGGAATTCGAACAGATGGAACTGGAGTTCTTCTGTGAGCCCGATACGGACCTTGAGTGGTTCGATTACTGGAGAGCATATTGCAGGGACTTCCTCAAGGCTCTCGGCATGGACATGGAAAAGCTCAGACTACGTGACCATGAGAAGGAAGAACTGTCCTTCTATTCCAAGGCTACTACGGATATAGAGTACCTCTTCCCCTTCGGATGGGGCGAACTCTGGGGCATAGCAGACCGTACAGACTACGATCTTACGCGCCACCAGGAGACCAGCGGCCAGAACATGGAATATATAGATCCCAACGATCCCAAGAAGAGATACATCCCCTATGTGGTAGAACCGTCTCTCGGTGCTGACAGGGTCACTCTCGCATTCCTTTGCAATGCATATGAAGAGCAGGATTTGTCTGCGGACGGCAAAGAGGATTCCAGAGTCGTGATGCACTTCCATCCGGCACTTGCACCTTTCAAGGCTGCTGTTCTTCCTCTCACAAAGAAGCAGAATGAAGCTGCCGAAGCTCTCTATGCAGAACTTTCAAAGCATTTCATGATAGACTATGATGCAGGCGGGTCCATAGGAAAGAGATACAGAAGGGAAGATGAGATAGGTACTCCTTTCTGCCTCACGGTGGACTTCGATACGGAAAACGACGGATGCGTAACGGTCCGTGACCGCGATACCATGCTTCAGGAGAGGATCCCCATGAAGGACCTCAAGGCATATCTCGAAACCAAGATGGAGTTCTGATATACGAAAATAAGATTTTCTAGGTAATGAAACAGATGCGCGAAAGTGCATCTGTTTTTTATTTTTTTCTACTTGACATCAAAAATATATTTGATACAATAATGTTGTATCAAATATATTAAGGAGTTCGGCATATATATGGAATATGATTATCATGAGACTATGAAGCTGGATAATCAGCTGTGCTTCCCGCTCTATGCGGCTGCAAGAAATGTGGTCAGTCTCTATACACCTTATCTCAAACCATTGGGTCTTACCTATACGCAGTATATAGTCTTTCTCGTACTGTGGGAAAAGGACGGGATCACCGTAGGGGATATATGCAGCAAACTGATGCTCGACAGCGGAACTCTTTCTCCGCTTCTCAAAAAGATGGAACAGTCCGGATTCATCGAAAGGAAAAGGAGCCTGGATGACGACAGGGTCGTGCTCATAAACCTGACTTCAGAAGGAAGAGCATTGCAGGATAAGGCAAAGGAAGTTCCTGAAAAAGTCGCAGGATGCATAGATCTTCCCGCAGAGAAAGCGCAGATCCTGTATACACTGCTTAACGAACTTTTAGATAAAAACAAAGCATGATAGATATATGAAAGGAGAAATATAATGAATACGGTCTATGATTTTAAGGTAAAGGATATGGATGGCAATGAAGTCAGTCTTTCCGAGTATCAGAGCAAGGTCCTTCTCATAGTCAATACGGCAACGGGATGCGGCTTTACTCCGCACTACGATCCCCTTGAGGCAATGTACAAGGAATTCAGAGACAGGGGCTTCGAGATCCTTGACTTCCCCTGCAACCAGTTTGCAAACCAGGCTCCCGGGACTGAAGGGGAGATCCATGATTTCTGCACTATCAATTTCGGTACGGAATTCCCTCAGTTTGCAAAGATAGACGTAAACGGGGAGAATGCAGATCCGCTGTTTGCCTTCCTTGCAACGAAAAAACCTTTCGAAGGCTTCGGAAAGGGCATCAAGAATGCAGCTCTTGCAAAATACTCTGACATGAACAATAAGGTGTTCGGAGACAAAGCATATATCAAGTGGAACTTCACTAAGTTCCTCGTAAACCGTGAAGGAAGAGTCATAGCCAGATTCGAGCCCACGGTAGACATGGGTGAAGTACGCGCAGCAGTGGCAGAGGAACTTGACAAATAGGGGTATTGCAATAAAGATCAGGATCTAAGCGGAAATGCTGATTCAAAAAAAGTCGTCAAAAGGCGGCTTTTTTTGTTGGCTAAATATGGAAAAATATGCCTGGAAAATATTGACAATATATTTTCGAAACAGTAGAATATAACAAGGAGGGAAAATATGGTAAATACCGAATTCGTATGTTTCATTTCAGCCTGCGGTGGATCGGGATGCACTTCGGCATCTAGAGCGCTTGGAGGAATACTTTTAAAGCTCTTTAAGAAAAGGGTCCTTGTTATATCCCTTGACAGGCTGGGTTCAAAACTTTCACCGGCATCTGCCTTAAAGGATCATGGCAGCTTTATCCCGTCAGGTTTAAGATGCGGACCAGGTAATAAATTTACCTTTGCATTGGAAACATGCCGTGACGATCTCGGAGTCACATACATATATTCCGGGGATGGCCTTTCTCCCTTGCATGACCTTGGCAGAAAAGAGCTTATGAGTATGCTTGAAGCGATATCGCTGTCAGAGTCCTTTGATACCGTGATACTGGACATCCCCTATCAGCTAAAGGGATCTGAACGCCTTGCTCTGTGCTGCGAAAAGGTCGTTTTGGTGACCGGATATCTTGATGCACAGAAGAAACATGCGGATGCGTTCAGAAGGTATATGGAGGATCTTGCAAGTAGCATGGATGAAAGACCAGAGCTATTTGTTTTCGATCCTTCGGAAGACAGCGAGAGTTTTACGGATGGTGAAGTGGACATACACGATCAGTTCGGAGCGGAGGTAAGGATACTTGCTGATGAATTATACGGAGCTTCTTGAGGCTCCTCTTCCGACTCATATTGCCGACATGATCAGAAAGAGGATAAGCGGGATATTTCCCGGGGATGAAAGCCTCTTCCGCCTGTGTGTTTCCGTCCTTGAGAAGGCTCCGTATTTCTCGTCATCAGGGCTTGCGGAGAGACTGGATTTTGCAGGGAAGGTCTATTGCTGCCTGAGGTGCGATCTTGAGCTTCTTCAGGAACTTGCAGACGATGACGAGATAAGCGAGATCATGGTCAACGGATATGATTCTGTATTTATAGAACGAAACGGCCAGCTGGAAAAGTCTGAAGTAAGGCTAGATTCAAAGGAGCAGCTCACGGAAATAATACAGAGGCTTGCAGCCAGGGTAGGAAGAGAGATGAACGATCTAAACCCTATAGTCGATGCAAGGCTTTCGGACGGATCGAGGATAAATGCCGTTAACGACAACATCGCTATAGGAGGCCCTATCCTGACCATTAGGAAGTTCGGAAGAGCCAAGCTCACTATGGCTGAGCTCATCGAAAGAGGAGATATATCAGAGGATGCAGCTGTTTTTCTGGAGCACGCCGTAAGGGCAGGATGCAATATATTCATAAGCGGCGGCACCAGCAGCGGGAAGACTTCATTTCTCAATATACTGTCAGAATGTATTCCCTGTATGGAGAGGATCATAGTCATCGAGGACAGCGCCGAGCTTCAGATAAGGAACCATGAAAACATGATAAGGATGGAAGCCAAGGCATCCAATATACAGGGAAAGGGAGAGGTGAGCATAAAAGACCTTATAAGGGCATCACTTCGCATGCGGCCCGACCGTATAGTGGTCGGTGAGGTCAGGGGAGACGAGGTCACGGATATGCTGGCGGCAATGAGCACAGGTCATGACGGCTCCTTGTCCACAGGCCATGCCAATTCCCCAAGGGGGATGCTGGGAAGGCTGGAAACCCTTCACATTGCATCCAGTTCTTTCCCTCTCATGGCTGCAAGGAACCAGATAGCCGAAGCCATAGACCTCATAGTCCAGCTGAAAAGATTCCATGACGGACACAGAAGAGTCGTGGAGATAACGCAGCTGTGCGGGATAAAAGACGGTGATTATGAACTTAACACGATATTTGAAAGAAAAGGGGAAGGCCCTATTCTCAGAAGCGGAAACCCCGTCAGAGACGGATACAAACTTAAAGGACTACAGTGAGTACGTCCTGAAAGGAAAAGAGAAAAGAGACTACTACATCACAGCCTGCAGCATCGCTTTCGTTATAGGGATGCTGTTTTACGGAAGTATCTGGGCAAGCCTCATACTCTGCTGCCTCACGCCCTATCTCGAGGATGCATACTCCGGGCATCTGTGCGAAAAACGCCGGGGCAGGCTTCTTGACGAGTTCAAGGATACTCTGTACAGCATTTCGGCATCTATCGCGGCGGGAAGGCAGCTGCCAAGAGCTCTTGAAGATGCGGCCATGTCCTCTGAGATGCTAAAAGGCGAGGATTCTCTCATGGGCCCGGAGCTGAGGCTCATGGTAAGGAAATACAGAAGGCAGAATTCATCGGTTTTCAGTCTTCTTGAGGATCTCGGCAGAAGGAGCGGCATAGATGATATAAAGCTCTTTGCGGCTTCCTGCGGTATATGCCTCAGAAGCGGAGGGGACCTGGAGGCAGTATGTTTGAAAAGCGCATACATATTGATAGAGAAAATAGAATACGCAAAGGAAACGGAGGCAGTTCTGGCAGAGAAAAAAGCGGACGTCCTGATAATGATCATGATGCCGGCAGCAGTACTTTTCTTCCTGAATCTGTGTTCCTACGGATATATAGCAGTGCTCTACAGTTCCTGGGCAGGGAGAGCCGTGATGACGGCGGCTCTGGCTCTGATGAGCGGAGCGCTTTTCTGGAGCTTGAAGATTATGAGCTTGAAGCTCTAGACGGGGAGATCTGCAGCTTGAACCTCATGCTCGAACTGTATATCTCCGCAGGGCTTGTTCTCAGCACCGCACTTGAAGAGATGGCAAAGGATCTGAGAGGCGGAAATTCACCGGGTGCAAAGCTCATCTCAAGGGTAAGTGCGGAAGCGAGATCGAAAAACATACCCATGGAGTCGGCTCTTTTCGAAGAGGCGAAAAGGCTGAAAAGCAAAAGTCTTCTGCGCTTTTCCATGCTCCTCATAGACAACAGGTCAAAGGGGAGCGAACTATGCAGCAAGCTGGAAAGGGAAAGGCTGCAGATACAGGGGAGCAGGCTCAGCAGTGCAAGAGCAAAGGCAAAGATCGCAGAGACGAAACTGTGTTTTCCTCTTATGCTGCTTCTCATAGCTCTTGTGGCAGTATGCATCGCGCCGGCCATATTTAATATATAGGGAGGGTAAAGAAATGAAGTTATTGGAAAGGAGATCACCGGGACTCGAGATGGTTGAGATAGCCATACTCATCGCCATCGTCGTGGCTCTTGGGCTCATATTCAAAGCCCAGCTCACGGCTTTCATAAACAAAGTCTTCGGAGATCTGATGAATGCCGATTTTTAAAAGCAGCAGGGGAAGCGCATCCGTAGAGGCATCCCTTATATTCCCCGTAGTGATAGGGGTGATTGCATCTCTCCTTCTCATAGGCATAAGGATGACGGAAAAAGTACGGGCATATGCGGCAGTAAACGAGGAATATCACCTTAAGATAGTACACCCTGTCATGCCTTCGGAAACGGTGCTTAGACTGAAATGGATGGGAATCAAATTTGCAGAAGATCCGGCGGACTGAAGGCATATACCACGGTGTTCCTCGCCGTGATCATGTCCGTATATACCATGGCCGTAGCGGTAATGATAGACGTCTCCTCCCTCTATGCGGCAAAGAGCATAGGGAAGAACGTCTGCGCCAGTGTGGGGAGATCTGTCCTTTCTGAATATCAAAGCGAGCTTTACAGGCGCTACGGGATATTCCTTCTTAGGAGGTCCAAGCCCGTGTTCGAAAAAAAGGCAAACCTTTATCTCAACGGTTCTCTCATAGGAAAGAGAGGAACGGTAAGGTTCATAGGTGCTGCAGCAGAGCTCGATATGGCTTTTTATCCGGGTACCAGCAACATGGAACTGAAAAGGCAGATTAAGAAGGTCTCCATAGGTGTCAATGAATATATACTTGCATACTTCTCGACGTATACCGATACACTGCCCAATACCTATCAGCGCTATGAGGTGGAGAGGATCATATGCGGAGGGTCTTCCGATGAGGAAAACTGCCTGGCTGTAAAGGAAAGGCTGATCGCCATAAGGACAGCAGTCAATCTGGCGACTCTAAACAAAGAGGATCTGGATATAAGCGCGATAGGTACCGTGATAGAAGCGATAATACCCGGGCACCTTGATGACGCTGCCGTAGAAGTAAGCCAGGCTTTAGAGCAGGCGAAAAGGGATGCTGATGTGATAATGGCAGGAGGCCGAGTCCCGTTGAGCGGCTCAGCTGAGGATTTCGGAAGGTACAAGGATTATCTTCGGATAATGCTTGCCCTGGTTCCCGAGGATATCAAGTTTGCCAGGATGAGGGCTGTCATGGAAAACAATATACGCATGATGGATATGATCATATTCTCATTTTCCGATTACGTTTACGGTTTCGACATGAGGGTCCTGCTGACGAGGAGGTCTTTGACAGCTTTCTTTGGGGCAGGGAAGAACGTACAAAGTGTATGGCTCAGTTTCACGTACAAGTAAAGGAAGCATTACCGTAGATGCATCCATAGCACTTCCTTAGATGTCTCACCAGGAACGGCGATTGGAAAGACACCTGAGATGATGAGAGTGAAGCAAACCCAGGACCACATTAGCTCGGTAAGGACACCCACTGGGGACTCATTTTCAGTATCATCTGCCTCCCTGTGATCATCCACACTGATGGCTGAGCTGCACTCAAAGCTTTTGT
>CAYUGP010000077.1:0-2107 GCA_964444315.1 uncultured Oscillospiraceae bacterium
TTCGATCAGGTGCTTCGGTCTACAAAGGCTTCCATTCAGGAAGCCTTTGAGCTTATGTACGTCCTTTCACGCGATCCTTTTGCGGGTACCAGGCTTCTTGAGAACTGCACATTAAGAGACATGATAGGTTAAAGGGATATAGTTATGAGTATGACATTAGATGCCAATTATCTTAATTCTTTAAGGACGGCACTAAACAGCGGATTTCTCCACAGCAATATGCTTATGAAATCATCTGAACAGCTCGTATCTGACAGAATGGCCCTTTACGATCTCTTTTCACATGATATGTGGGGTGCACTGCCTCTCGACATAAAGAAAAGTGCGATACAGGCTCTTGAAAATGATTTTGCATTCCAGCAGGGAAGAGACGCAAAGCTTGTTGACATCCGTCCTCTTAAAGACGGGCTTTTCGGAGGCTGGAGCAAAGAAGCCGATCGAATTTACCTGAATGAAAATCTTGTAGAAAAGGGCACTCTGTCTTCCAGCCGTTTTGCAAGCCCCAGACCCGATGCGAATATGCAGATATTCGATACCATAGCTCATGAAGGATATCATGCATATCAAAGCTATGCTCTGGATCATCCCGAGGTCCATCAGGATAAAGAGCAGCTCAGAGAATGGGCGCTGAACGAGGGTAAGTATTACAAAGACAACAGTCATACGAATGTCGGCAGAGATGAATACCTGATACAGCCTCAGGAGCGTGATGCCTGGCATTACGGACACGATCAGACTGAAAAGGCGTTCGAACAGATAGAACAAAACCGCGGAGATGAGCCCGGCAGATTTGAATATGAAATGTTCAGCAGGAATAATTCATACGACCTTGCCCTTGCTCACGCGGAAGGGATCGAACCTGAGATCCTCGACAGAATGGAATCGGAAATGATTGAAGGCTGCGAGGAAAAAGGGATAAATTATGACTTCGGCGGTCAGAAAGAAAGCGAAAGCCAGGACAGGTCTGAGCATGAAAATAAATTCATACCGCCGGATCCTGAGGAAGAAGCAAAGGAGCGGCAGGAAGAATCCGAAGACCGAAATGAAACACCTGAAGTAAAGACCGAAGAGCAGCAGGAAAAAGCCGAGGACGAGACAGAAGAGAAGGTACAGCAAAGCGAAGTTACCATGGACCAGATGACTGCGGAGAGTCAGGCAAATGCTGTAAACCAGACGCAGAACCGTGAAGTCACCATGGAGCAAATGGTAAATGAGGATCAGACGAAGACTGAATCCCAGGCAAAGAGCCAGGAAGTCACTATGCAACAGATGACTGCCGAGAATCAGGCAAATGCTGAAAGCCAGGCACAGAACCGTGAAGTCACCATGGAGCAGATGGTAAATGAAAATCAGACGCAGGCTCAGTCTGAAGCCAAGGACAGGAATGTCAGCATGGATGAGCTGGTTACTGAGGATCAGAAACAATCTAAGGCAGAAGACGTGAACATGGAGAACCTGGCGGCTGAAAACAAGGCACAGGAAAGTTCGGAATCGGAAGAAGAGGAAGAAGAGCAAAGCGAGAGCTATGCTTACTAAAGGAGTTCCAAATGCAGAATTATTCAGAAGAGGTTTTTGCAGGCAATAAGCTGTTTGATGAAAACCAGTACCATGAAAATGATCCTGAGTTTTTCCTTGTCGGAAGCAACAGGCACGGAGATCCTCTGAGGATACCGGTGGGAGAACAGATGCTGTCAAGGCACATGCTGCTCCTCGGAGGAATAGGTACCGGAAAATCGAACGCTTTCAATTTCATCATACGAAATGTAAGGCAAAAGCTCAGTGAAAACGATATTGCGATCATCTTCGATACAAAGGGCGACTACTACAAAGAGTTTTATCAGCCCGGCGATATAGTCATAAGCAATGACGAAAGGGCGAGCGGCGGAAACGGTCCCGATTACTGGAACATTTTCAACGAGATAACGATAGATGACCGTATAGATGAGAATATCATCGAGATCGCAAAGAGCCTGTTCGTAGAGAAGATAGAAAAGACTACGCAGCCTTTCTTCCCCAATGCTGCAAAAGACATTTTCTCTGCACTTATTACCCATATGATCAGGAGCGACCAGTTCAAGGAATACAGGAACAATCAGTCCTTAAGATC
>CAYUGP010000077.1:2207-6944 GCA_964444315.1 uncultured Oscillospiraceae bacterium
TATTCATAGAATACGACCTCGGTATAGGGGCCATGCTCACTCCTGTTTACAGGCTGCTCATAGACCTTGCCATCAAGGAAGCCCTCTGCCGCACCAGCAATGAAGGCAATGTGTATTTCTTCATCGATGAGTTCAGGCTCCTGCCGCACCTTGAGCACATAGACGACGGCGTAAATTTCGGAAGAAGCCTCGGTGCCAAATTCGTGTTCGGTATCCAGAACATCGATCAGATCGCAGATGCGTACGGAGAGAATCTTGCTCACAGCATACTTTCAGGTTTTTGCACAACCTTCGCATTCAGAGTAAACGATGCCGAATCAAGGGAATACATCAAGAATCTGATGGGTAAGAATATAAAGCTGCAGACTTATCTGTCCGCCGTACAGAACAGGGGAGTAACGGAGCAGGTGAGAGAAGGCTATGTCATCGAAGACGATGATATAACGAACCTGCCTGTATGCCAGGCCATAGTATGTGCGCCCGGATGCCAGCCGTTCCGCTTCCAATTCAAGTTCTATTCGGAGACTAAACAGTAAATAAGATATATGAAAACAAGTTGTTTGCTAATGTATAGCAAACAGAATGGGAGAGAGTTTCGTAAATGAAGATCGTTATAAAGGTAATATCCATTATCCTTATCTTAATTATCCTTTTTGCTGCATGTTTCTGGGTATACTGCAGAGTCATAAACAAAAGGTCGTTCATGGCCGGCTTCGTAGACCTTGTTCTAAAGCTCCAGCACAGAAGCGATAAGTTCCGCTCGGCAGATGAAGCAGAAAAGTATATCGATTCGATGGCTGAAACCAATAAACAGCCTTTCGTCATTGATAAAGTGAAGTTCGGTATAAGCATCAGGGAAGAAACAAGCGGAGCTCTGCAGGCATTCATATACAACGATCAGGATGCTCCGAAACAGACGGTTTTCTATTTTCACGGCGGTGCTTATGTCAACCAGCCGAACAACCAGCAGCTCACTATGTCTGCTCGCACTGCAAAGGAAACAGGCGCGGAAGTTGTTTTAATGGTATATCCGAAGATACCCGTATATACCTGCCAAGAAGCCTATGATGTATGTATCGACTACTATTTAGACTACATACAAAAGAACGATTGCGGCAAGATAGTATTCATGGGAGATTCAGCAGGCGGAGGGCTTGCTCTCGGCATTGCAGAAGTACTTAAAGACGCAGGGGAAACAGGGCCCGAAGAGCTTATTCTCATATCCCCGTGGGCAGATGCATCAATGAGCAACCCAGATATCGATAAATATCTTAATGTAGATCCGATGCTGGGTAAGGACGGACTTGCGAAAATGGGCAAAGTATGGGCAGGTGATCTTGACGTTAAAAATCCAAAGGTCAGCCCCATATTCGGCGATCTTAAGGGCCTTTGCCCTGTACTCCTTACAAACGGAACGTGGGAAGTCCTTTATCCCGATACTCTGCTTTTGAAAGAAAAGCTGGAAGATGCCGGAGTAGAGTGCAGATACATTGAGAAGGAGCGCATGATCCATTGTTATCCTATAATCCCTATACCGGAAGCAAAAGATACTCTCTCAGTGATATGGGAAATAATAACCAGGTGACCTTTTTTTCAGGCTCACTTCAGTAGTTGGTAGAGACAACAGAAAAGATTTAGAAAGTCGGTTAGTTTTATGGCTTAATGAGTCCATAAATTGCCGGCTTTTTTATGGAGGATAAAAATGGGTGTTGAGGCATTGTCTAATATGATATATACTCATGATATAGACTATGATATATATCGTGAGGAAGAAAATATGGAAAAAGCTAAAGTATTCACTAATGGCCGTAGCCAGGCTGTCAGATTACCGAAAGAGTACAGATTCGATACGGATGAGGTTTTCATAAACAAAATAGGAGATATGGTCATCCTCATGCCTTTAGATTCTCTTGGAAAAGCATTCGATCTTGGTTCGAGTTTACTGACAGATGATTTTATGACAGAGCCCATGCCGGATGAGATCGGACCGAAAAGGATAGATCTTTGATATGTATATGCTCGATACCAATGCTGTTATCATGGCAATAAGACATCCTGACTGGGATATAAGCAAGAGGATCAAAAGCAGATTGGGATCTGGTCTTTTTATCTCATCAGTAACTTACGGAGAATTGGAATATGGGATTCTAAAGAGTTCAGATCCAGCAAGAAACAGGCTGGCGATTCTTAATGCATTGGCTGGTATAAAGATACTTGATTTCGATGCTGTCGCAGCTAAACATTTCGGAGACATTTATTATAATCTCGAAAAGAAACATCAAAGGATCAGTGACAGAGATACTATGATTGCAGCGCATGCAAGGTCATTAGGAGTTACTCTTGTAACAAATAATGTCAGAGAATTCTCTAGAGTTGAAGGACTGATATTTGAAGATTGGAAAACAGATTAAGGTATTGATCTTACACCGTTATGTGATCATAACTGTAAGATGGTCCTGCATTAAAATCAATTTTGGTATTAAACTTTAAACAGCTCGCCGACATGATATAATATCCGTGAGCTTTTTATTTGAAAGGAGCATTATGTTATGAGACTTACAGCTATAGACGATGAAGGAAGGCTTCACGCTCTGGAGGTGGCCGACGTATATTACGACGAGGACGACAGAGAACTTACGGTAACCACAGTTACTGACTATGAATATACCGTAGAAGATATAGACAGATACAGGGCAGAGGAGCTTATCAGGCGTCTTGCCGAAGACGGCAAAGCGGAACTCGAATCTCAGTTCAGGATAACGGAATAACGCAGAGAGGGAGAAATGATATGACGTATATTATAGACATAGCAGGAATGAAGAGGGAACTTACTCTCTTTCCGGTAACGGACGATCTGTATATAGCGGCTTTCGTCATTTTCGGAGACGTTGAAATAACGGAGCACGCTGCAAGAGAGCTTCTTAAAAAGGCTCCGGAGTTTGATTACATAGTCGCTCCTGAGGCAAAGGCCATACCCCTTGCTTATGAGATGAGCAGGCAGAGCGGAAAGCCGTATATAGTGGCGAGAAAGAAGGCAAAGGCGTATATGTCCGGTATCATTTCCGTTACGCTTCAATCCATAACTACGGAAGGAGAGCAGACACTCATTATGGACGCAGCAGACGCAGCAAAGATCAAAGGTAAGAGGGTGCTCGTACTTGACGATGTTATCTCTACAGGAGAGAGCCTCCGGGCTACGGAAGCTCTCGTCGACAAGGCAGGCGGGATCAAAGTCGCGAAGATGGCAGTCCTTGCGGAGGGCGCAGCCTGGGACAGAACTGATATAACGGTACTTGGAAAGCTTCCTCTGTTCAACGCCGACGGAAGTATTAAGGAATGATAATACAAGGAGGGTAAAGTTATGCCTAAATTAAGTAAGAATTTCAAATGGTGCCAGAACTGCAGGTATTGGGGCGGTCAAAGAGAAATCGACTTTTTTCTGCAAATGGTAGATTCAAAATCACGCACAGGGAAATGTGGGAATCCCAGAGCTCTTTACAATTGTGAAGTTAGCGAGTCTGCTACATGTCAAAACTTCGAATCTGTATTGTAAGCAAAGAAAGAAATCGAATATATAGATTTTTAACGGAGGGCAAAATGAAAAAGACTGTTATTTGTCTTACTTTGATCCTGTCAATGATACTGATGGCAGGGTGCGGATCAAAAAAAGATGATTCAAAAGAAGCCTCAAAAGGCGCTGTTGTCACTGTACTGGGTGATGAGTTCGAACTTCGCAGCACGCAGGATCTATACGGTATACACTATAAAGAAAACTATGTAGACTTCCATTCCGATGCCATCGGCAACATGCGGTCAATGAGCTACAGAAAAGGTGATCAGTTCGCATTTGAAGTCAGGGTATTTTATGATGAAAGCAGATCCCTTGAGGAATCGCAGGCTATAATCGAAGTGAACTACAGTGCCAAAGCACAGTCAAAGACTGTAAACGGCACAGAATATGTATATTATGAGTACGAGGAGGCAGAAGGGGTCAAAGTCCATCACTATATGACCGTATTTGGCGGGAAGGTATACTCAGTAGGATTCTTCCTCGGCGAAGATCCGGGTAATATCGAAGAAGTGTTCATGAATAACGTTTCATTTGAGTAATAAGCGAAAACAGATAATACTTGTAATGAAGAAAATGCCGGTTGTTTGATCCAGAACAACCGGTTTTTATATAGAAATATAGATAAATTGATGTTTGAAATATCATATGATATAATATCTCAAGAAATGATATGTTAAAAGGAGTGCTGGTATGACCGTTCAGGAGATGCAGCAGAGAAAAAGAGAATTAGGACTCACCAACCAGGAAATAGCCGACAGATGCGGACTTTCTGTACCTACTGTGCAGAGGATCATCAGCGGATCGGATATCAACTCAAGAGCATATTCCAAAGAAATGATTGAAGCGGTATTAATGGATATGCCAAAACTTAGAGAAGGTGAAGCCGCATATAAATACGGATATATGGGCAAAAAACAAGGTGAATATACACTTGAAGACTATTTCGAATTACCGGAAGATGAAAGATGCGAGATTATAAACGGAGTCATATACGATATGACGGCACCTGTTGTTTCGCATCAGGATATATTGGGAGAGATACATTTCACTTTGCGGAATCATGTTAAAGAAAAGAAGGGTAAATGTAAGGTATTTGGATCTCCTATCGACGTGATCCTTAGTGATAATACTATCGTACAGCCGGATGTCTTGATACTATGCGACAA
>CAYUGP010000078.1:0-1674 GCA_964444315.1 uncultured Oscillospiraceae bacterium
GAAGGAAATGGACATGGTCAACAAGGCCTTCATCGAGATCATGATCGAGGGCGACTGCAACGGAAGAGGATTCCAGTATCCTATCCCGACCTACTCAATCACCAAGGACTTCGACTGGAGCGAGACCGAAAACAACAAGCTCCTCTTCGAAATGACAGCCAAATACGGCACTCCGTATTTCTCCAACTACATCAACTCCGACATGGAGCCTTCCGACGTGCGTTCCATGTGCTGCAGGCTCCGTCTTGACCTCCGTGAGCTCAGAAAGAAGTCCGGCGGATTCTTCGGTTCCGGAGAAAGCACAGGATCCGTGGGCGTCGTTACCATCAACATGCCCAGGATCGCATACCTCTCCAAGGACGAGGACGAGTTCTTCAAGAGACTTGACCATATAATGGACATCTCCGCAAGATCCCTCGACACTAAGAGAAAGGTCATAACAAAGCTCCTCAATGAAGGACTTTATCCGTATACGAAGAGATATCTCGGCACCTTTGCCAACCACTTCTCGACCATAGGCCTCATAGGCATGAACGAAGCCGGTCTCAACGCCAAGTGGATAGGCTTGGATATGACCCATCCCGAGACTCAGGAGTTCACCAAGAGAGTCCTCAACCACATGAGAGAGCGTCTCTCCGACTATCAGGAGATGTACGGAGATCTCTTCAACCTGGAAGCAAGCCCTGCGGAGTCCACGACCTACAGACTTGCAAAGCACGACGTAGAGCTTTATCCGGATATCAAGACAGCCACCGAGGGAGACGGAACTCCGTTCTACACCAACAGTTCCCACCTGCCTGTAGGCTATACAGAAGACGTGTTCTCAGCTCTCGACGTACAGGATGATCTCCAGACCCTCTACACATCAGGGACCGTATTCCACGCCTTCCTGGGAGAAAAGCTTCCCGACTGGAAAGCAGCGGCCAACCTGGTAAGGACCATTGCAGAAAACTACAAGCTTCCTTACTACACCCTGAGCCCGACCTATTCCATATGCAAGAACCACGGATATATCACCGGTGAAGTATACAAGTGCCCGATCTGCGGAGAGGCCACGGAGGTCTACTCCCGCATCACAGGCTACTACAGACCGGTACAGAACTGGAATGACGGCAAGGTACAGGAGTTCAAGCAGAGAAAAGAATACGTGGTACTGGGAGACTTAAGACCTCACGCGAAGACGGAAGTCCGCGAAGAGATGCCGGTATTCACAGAGCCCGCAGCAGAGCCTGTCGCCGCCCCCGTATACACAGAACCTGCAGCTCCTGTGTTTGAGGCAGCTGCAGCCGAACCTGCACCGGCTCCCGTATTTGAAGAGCCCGCAGCTCCCGTATTTGAGGAAGCTGCTCCCGCCGCAGTTGAAACACCTGTTTATGAAGCGCCGGTATATACAGAGCCCGCAGCAGAGCCCGTCTCAGCTCCTGTGTTCGAAACACCTGCAGCTGAAGCCCCGGCAGAGCCGGAAGGAGAGTTCTACTACACGGTGACTCTGGATGAGGAGGCTCCGGCAGCCGAGCCTGCAAAGGCTGATGAGCCCGATGTCCTCTATACCATAGACGTGGCTCCCATCATGGAGCAGAGCGGATCTTCCGCGGAAAAACTGGTCATCGAGGACGTACCCTTTGCCCATGCAGAAGAAGCGGTGGCAGCAGCTGCTACGGCAGCCGCCGCAGC
>CAYUGP010000078.1:1774-6935 GCA_964444315.1 uncultured Oscillospiraceae bacterium
CCTTTGCCCATGCAGAAGAAGCGGTGGCAGCAGCTGCTACGGCAGCCGCCGCAGCTCCGAAGAGCGACGCTTTCGCAGAGTTCGATGCGCTGATGGCCAGCGTGTCAGATGCAGTGGAGCCTGATCCCGGAAAGAGATTCCTCCTCTTCACCACCAAGACCTGCCCCAACTGCAAGATAATCAAGGAGTATCTCGCAGAAAACAACGTTCCCTACGAACAGGTCATAGCTGAGGAGAACAAGGACATAGCAAGAGGCTACGGCATCATGCAGGCGCCGACGGCAGTTATCCTCGACGGAGATAACGTCACCAAGTACGTAGGAGTCCAGAACATAAAGAACTACGTTCAGGCGAATCTGCTGTAAGAGCAGTTGACGGATATATACATCAAAAAACCGGAGAGCATCATCGGCTCTCCGGTTTTTGTATCCTTGAACGTTTAGTCTTTTGCCATGTGGATGGTGTGCTGGCTGAAGGGGATCTCGATCTTTGCCTTTCCGAATGCGAGGAAGACTTCTCTGTTGAGAAGGCGCTTTGCATTGAATATGTCCGCTTCGTCCACGTCAGCGGCTATCTTGAGATCCACGGAACTTGATCCTAAGTTTTCGACGCCCATGTAAACGGGAGCTGTCTTGAAGACTTCCGGATACATCTTGGGAAGCTCTTCGCAGAGATCCTTTACGACTTTTTCCGCTTTCTTAAGATCTGTGCTGTAGGCTATGGGCGCCAGTATGATGGCTTTGGATGCCACGTTGGACAGGTTGACCAGATTGCGTATGTCGGAGTTGTTCACTATGCGGGCGTTGTTTCCCGTATCGACTATGGTGGTGGTCCTTATGCCTATGTTGGTCACCGTACCTCTCCAGTCATCTACGGCTACGATGTCTCCCACCTGGAGCTGTCCTTCGAGGACTATGAAGAGGCCTGTTATCACATCTTCGATGAGGCTCTGGGCTCCGAAGCCTATGATAAGACCTAAGACTCCCAGGGAGGCGATTACTGCGCCTACGTTGAATCCCAGCATCGAGAGGGCATATATGACTGCGTATATGACGATCACATATTTAAGGCAGCTGGCGAAAAGGCTTTTTATAGTCTTTGCTCTTCTCTTCTTCGGATTGATTAGCCCGAGTACGAACTGGAGCACCGCATTGATCACCCAGCATTCTGCAAACATGAGGAGGAGACCGCCGACTCTCAAGAGGTCGAAGCTGCCGTCAGCATCCTTGAGGGGCTGGAAAGCGCGGATGTAGTTCTCCGTGAAATACTGGACTGCCTTTTGCTGATGGGAAGACAGGAAAAAGAGCATTTTCGGATTGTAGAAGGCGATTACGACAAGAGCCACGATGATAATGGCTATCAGCTTGCCTATGAGGCCTTTGTTTATTTTCTTTTCGTTCATGATACTACCTCTCTTTAAAGGATTGATTTCATATCTATTATCAATACAATTTGATCACTGTAAGACTGTTGGGCTGTCCTGATACCTGGAAGCCTGCGGAGATTATCTCGTTGTTCGTTGCTTCGTCGTAGATGTGTATCTCAAAGCTCTGAGGCGAAAAATCCGAATCGTGGAAATACAGTTCGAAGTCCAGGTAACCGCCGTCATCTACCCAGCCGCCTTCCATGCCGAGCAGGTCTGTCGTGGGCCGGCCTTCTGCATACCAGCGGCCTGAAATGCCGGTGACTCTGAAGAATGTAGACGCGGCGCCTGAGCCTGCTTCGCCGATCGAGTAAGCAAAGTCGATGCTCACGAGCAAAAGTCCGCAGCGGTCGCACCTGTAGTCTCCGTTGCCGTCATAATGGCCTAGGGCGCCTATGGTTGTTCCTCTTCGTATTTCTCCGCAGCGGTTGCATTTCGATTCCATGTATCCCGCTGTATAGCAGGTGGCGTTGACTGCCACATATTCGGCTCCCCAGTCATGACCCAGAGCCGGGATGTCCTCACCTTCATCAAGGACCTTTCCGCAGACGGAGCAGACCTTTACATCCGTATGTCCGGCTTTGGTACAGCTGGCTTCGCTGCCTTTCTGTATCTCTTCCGTGTGGGCCACGAGCGGAAGCTCTTCTGTCTTGGTCTCATCGCAGATCTTGCAGGTGTAGACCTTCTCGCCTTTTTCACTGCAGGTGGATTCCCTGATCACTATGCCTTCATCCCAGATGTGGTCTTCGGTGGAAGTTATAAGCTCGTTTATGGAGCTTGGCGAGGGGTCCGTACCTATGGGCTCATTGAAGTCCCTGGCAAAGCTTTCGGGATCCGCGATTGCCGTGGAGGCTTCAACTATTATGATGCCCGCAGCTGCTACCGCAAGACCTTTTGCTATGGTCTTGACTCCTTCCTGTACTCTGGAGACCATTTTGACGCTGTAGCTCTTTTTTTTGCCGCTTCCGCCGTAGGGTCCTATTTCGGAATACTCTTTAGATCCGTAATAGGTCCGGTTTTTTGAGCCCAGCCCCGTCGAGCCGAAGTATGTCTTATTCTGTTTTCCGTTAGGTTCAAATTCGTCCAATTCTGTCACCTATGAAAAATATATGAATTATACCTTATTATATTCCTAAAAATGCAGAAAATATACAGTAATATGGAATATTAATGAATAATGGCATCAAAAAGACGCAGATTATCAGGAGAGACCGGAAGTTCTCCTCTTTCCTCCTTCTTTATGATGTCAACTATCATGTCGTTGACGGGGGTGGATACTCCGTATTTCCTTCCCCATCTGCAGACCTCCCCGTTTATATACTCCACCTCGCACTTCTTTCCCTTCTTGAGATCCTGGAGCATGGAAGGTTCTATGCTGCCGTTCTTTTTCATGGCGATGGGAAGCAGGAATTCCACGAAGCGCTTTTTAAGCGGGGTCCTGTAATAGAAGAGCTTAGATATGTTGATGCCCTGCACGTCTGTGAGCTTCACTCCGGCGGCGGCAGCCGTATCGAGGCACTCTTTTATACAGGAGGCTGCAACTTTTTGAGAGGCTCTTGTGCCTGCTGCTTCGCCGAAGGTCCCTCCCATGACGGTACCTGTGCCTGCGAAGACCGCATTGACCAGAAGCTTTGACCAGCGGACTCCGATGAAGTTGTCGGAAACGTGCACGGGCCCCATGAGTTCAAGGAGCTTTACGGTCTCATCGAACTTTTCCCTGGGGAGCGCTTCCGGCTTTCCCGTCTGGAAGGAAAGTTTCTCGGGAGCGGGGTCGCTTGTGAATTCGCACACTCCGGGGCCTTTGAGCGTAGCACCCCATTCAACGGTACAGCCCATCACTTTCCCCGGGCCGAAATACTCTTCCAGGGAGGGCTCGGGTATGCCGTTCTGAAGGGTCACCACTGTTCCGTCCTCTGAGAGGCATGAGGATATTATTCTGAAGGCTTCTTTGTTTTGCTGCTGCTTCGTCATGAGGAGGACGATATCGTATTTCTCCTCTATCATATCCGGGGTGATGGCACGGACCGGCACTGTCATCTCAAGGCCTCCTGTAATGACTGCCCCGTGCTCATTTAAGGCTTTTACGTGCTCCTCGTTGCGGTTGATGAGCTCTATATCCTGTCCTGCTTTTGAAATGAAGGCGCCGAGGACCGTTCCCAGGGAGCCTGCGCCGTAGATCGCATATCTCATATACTTATTTCCTTTGAACTGATGAAAGTATTTTATCACGAAAGGGTGAAACTTTACGAGAATTAGTAGTATAATCAAATGTCAGTTTATGTTTTGGAGTTGGTATTCATATGACGAATTACGATGTAACCATTATCGGTGCCGGAATAACGGGCGCCATGGCGGCTAGAGAACTGTCAAGATACGATCTTAAGCTCTTGATCCTCGACGCCGCATCAGATGTGGCTATGGGAGCCACGAAGGCAAATTCAGCCATAGTCCATGCGGGCTTCGATGCAAAGGAAGGGACCCTCAAGGCAAAGTTCAACGTGGAAGGTTCCAAGATGTTCGAGCAGGTTTGCAAAGAGCTGGGAGCCAAGTACAAGAGGATAGGAGCTTTGGTAGTAGGTTTCTCTGACGAGGATAAGGAAACCCTCAGAGGTCTTCTCGAAAGAGGAGTAAAGAACGGAGTGGAAGAGCTGAGACTCATCGATTCAAGGGAAGAGCTTGAGGCTCTTGAGCCCAATATCGGCGAGACCGTAAGCTGCGCTCTCTATGCGCCTACCTCCGCCATAACCTGCCCCTATGAGCTGTGCATAGCAGCTGTAGGAAACGCCATGGACAACGGAGCGGATCTTAAGCTCAATTACGAAGTAAAGTCCATAGAAAAGGACGGAGACTCCTTCCTTATCAACGGAGAGATAAAGAGCAGAGTTGTCATCAACTGCGCGGGCTGCCATGCAGACGAGATCGCAAAGATGATAGGAGACGATTCCTTCACCATCACCCCGAGAAGAGGCGAATACGTGCTTCTTGACAGGGAAGCGGGAGGCACTGCAAAGCACACGGTCTTCAGATGCCCCAGCGCCATGGGAAAGGGAATACTCGTAACCCCCACGGTGGACGGAAACCTGCTTCTTGGTCCTACGGCGGAGAATATAGAGGATAAGGAAGATAAGACGACCACCCTCGAGGGACAGGATCTTGTAAAGAAGTCCGCTCACCAGCAGGTGGCAGGCATAGACCTCCGCAAGAGCATCACGAGTTTCACGGGCCTGCGCAGCGTGGGATCCACGGGCGACTTCATCATCACGGAGCCTGCAAAAGGCTTTATCAATGCTGCAGGCATTGAAAGCCCCGGTCTTTCCTCAGCTCCCGCCATTGCAGTTTATCTGGCGGAAATGGTAGGAAAGGATATAGAGCTCAAAGCAGATCCCAGCTTCAATCCCTGCAGAAAACCGGCTCACTACTTCACGGAGATGAGCCTTGAGGAAAAGAACGAAAAAATCAAGGAAGACCCGACCTTCGGACATATAATCTGCCGCTGTGAAACAGTGACGGAAGGAGAGATCCTTGAGGCTCTGAGGACCAACCCCAAGCCCACGGATCTCGACGGTATAAAGAGAAGGACAAGAGCTCAGATGGGAAGATGCCAGGGAGGCTTCTGCTCACCCTATATAGTAGAGATCATTTCCAAGGAGCTGGGCATAGATGCCACCGAGGTCACGAAGACCGGCGGCAAGTCCAACATACTCACGGGATATACGAAAGCGGCAAGGAGGTAACGGC
>CAYUGP010000079.1:0-6667 GCA_964444315.1 uncultured Oscillospiraceae bacterium
AGCTTAAGCGACGGGAGCTTCAATTCTTGTTGAGAATCTCAGCGGTTGCCGCATCTTCGAACTGCCTTGTCCAGAGCTTGTAATAATGTCCTCCGGCTGCAAGCAGATCTTCGTGCTTCCCGCTCTCGATGATCTTGCCGCCTGCGACCACCAGAATGTGGTCCGCGTTCCTGACGGTCGAAAGCCTGTGGGCTATGACTATGGATGTCCTGCCCTTGATCACCGTGTCGATGGCTGCCTGTATCCTTGCCTCCGTCAGAGTATCGACAGAAGCTGTGGCTTCGTCGAGAACTATGATCTTAGGATCGGCGAGTATCGCCCTTGCAAAGGATATGAGCTGCTTTTCTCCCGTGGAGAGCATGTCTCCTCCTTCTCCGACATCGGTATCGAGACCCTTTTCAAGCTTCTCTATGACGTTCCTGGCAGACACCAGGTCTATGGCCTTCCAGAGCTCTTCGTCCGTGGCATCTTCGTTTCCGTACTTTAGATTATCTCTAATGGAACCGGAGAAAAGATGCGGTGTCTGGAGGACATAACCGAGGGAACTGTGAAGCCATAGCTGTGAGCGTTCTCTTGCATCTTTTCCGTCTATGAGGACCCTGCCTGAGGTCGGCTCATAGAAGCGGCAAATAAGGGAGGCAAGAGTACTCTTTCCTGCACCTGTCTCGCCTACTATGGCAAGGTTGGTGCCGAAAGGAATGTCGAGGTCGAAATGCTCCAGAACGTAGTCTCCTCCGTCAGGATATTTGAAGCTGACGTCGTCGAAGCGTATATCTCCTTTTATGTCCTCCCAGTTTTCCTTCTTCGGATCAAAGGAGTCTCCGTACTTCTCTATTACTTCCGGAGTATCGGTAACGTCTGACACTGTCTCGCAGAGCCTTGTGTACCTTTCGATATTGACCTTTCCTGCGACGAAGAGGGCAAGAGTATCTACGAGCCATCTCACCGGCTCCATGAGGTTTTCCGCATAGGACATGAACATGGAGAAGGTCCCTATCTCTTCCTTTGCCAGTATGCCGCCTTTCCAGAGGACAATGGCCACTGCCAGAGATGAAGCAAATATCGTCACGGCATGGAACACACCGTGCAGCCTTGCCTGCTCGATGGACTTCTTGACCATGGCATCGGTATCCTTGCGGAAATCCTCGAATATCTTGTCCTCTATGACCAGAGACTTGGTCGTCTTAGCTCCGGTGATGCCTTCGTTGAAGTCACCGGTGATCTTTGAGTTCAGTTCCCTCACTTCCCTGTGAAGTTCGAAATACTTCATCTGGAAAACAGAGAAGAACACTGTTATGACCGGAACTATGGCCATGGCGAGCAAAGTCAGTTTCCAGTCCGTTATGAACATGATTATGATCGATGCTCCGATGTATACGGCAAAGGCCACCGTATCGTGGACCTGCCATGAGAATAGATCGCCTATTCGCGATGTATCGCTCATGACTCTTGAATGGATGTATCCAACACTGTTCTGGTTGTAGTACGAGAATGCCAGTTCCTGAAGATGTGAGAAAGCCTTGTTCCTCATATCCTTATCCATATGCATCTCGGTGGTAAGACCTACTATGACTTCCTGGTATCCGGCCCATGCCATGATTGCTATGCTCAGGACGTAAAGGCCTATGAATATCCATATGGTATCCAGGGTCCTGTCTTCAACATAGTGGTTGATGGCGTAGCGCTGGAACACCGGGGCTGCCACTGCCGCCAGATTCGAAATGCTCGTAAAGAGGCACATTAGAAGGAGCGGTTTCTTGTACTTCAGTATCAGGGGCATCATTTTCGGGATGCCGAAGAGACGCATGGGATCTTTTTCTTTTGTCTTTTTACTCATATTCTGCGCCTCCTTCCTTAAATACTTCCCGACTGTATGTCGAATATCTGATTGTAGAGTCCGCCGGAAGTTCTGAGTTTTTCCGGGCTTCCTATCTCAGATACCCGACCGTCATCCAGCATCAGGATATTGTCCGCTTTTGAAAGGGTCGTGATCCTGTGCGAGATGATGATTATCGTGGCTGTACCGAACTTTTCCTCCAAGGCTGCCCTGATCTTCGCGTCGGTCTCCGTATCTACAGCAGACATGGAATCGTCGAAGATGAATATGGGCGCATTTTTGGTAAGGGCTCTTGCTATCGCAGTCCTTTGCTTCTGTCCGCCGGAAAGGGTGACTCCCCTTTCTCCGACGAAAGTATCGTAACCTTTTTCGAAATTCTCTATGGTCTCGTCGAGGCACGCAGCTCTTGCGGCCTCCCTGATCGCCTCAAGATCGAAACTCTCGTCTGTTATCCCTATGTTCTCCTTTAAGGATCTGGAATAGAGATAAGGCTCCTGAAGTACGATGGAAATGTTGTCTCTCAGGTAAGCCGTATCTATCTTACGTATATCAGTATCTCCTATATATATGCTTCCGCAGCCTTCCGGCAGCGTGTACATCTTGTCAAGAAGGAGCATGAGAGTAGACTTGCCGCTCCCCGTGCCGCCGAGTATGCCAAGGGTGGATCCTGCAGGAATGGTGAAACTCACGTCGTGCAGTATCTCCTTGCTCCCTTCGTAGCTGAAGTTTACGTGGTCGAATACTATATCTCTGTCAAGGGGAGCCTTTACCGAATCCTCAGGATCCTTCTCCTCTTCAGAGTTGACCACATAAGCTATACGGTCGATGGCTACTCCTGCCTTGCTCATTTCGGACACCACTCTTCCTATACGCCTGATTGGGAATGACATCATGGCGTTGTATGAGAGGAAGGCCACATATTCGCCCGGGAGCATTGCATCGTCTATACAGAATTTTGCTCCGAGCACGAGCACCAGAAGAGTCTGAAGGCTCGTCAGTACATCCTGTGAGCACCAGAACCTTCCCATGAGATGACCCACTCTTATCCAGAGATTCGTATACTCATCGTTCTTAGCCTCGAATCTGTCTTTTTCCCTTCTCTCCTGTCCGAAGGCCCTCACCACTCTTACACCGGTCAGGTTCTCCTGGACGATGGAGGATACGACGCCCTCCATCTCATCGCAGGCCTTGAAGCCCTCGTGCATGTCCTTTGAAAAGATCACCGTCAGTACGATGATCACCGGGATAGGGATCATGGCATAGAGGGACAGCCTCACGTTCATTGAAAACATGAAGTAAAGCCCCATGGCGATCTTAAGGACCGTAAGAAGAAGGGCCGTAAGCTGCTCTGCAAGGAAATTCCTTAAAGTCTGGATATCCGACGTGCAGCGCTGGATGATATCTCCCGTATGATTCTTCATGTGCCAGTCGTAGGGAAGCTTCTGGATATGTCCGAAAAGCCTGTTGCGCATTGCCCTGGAAAGGGATTCTGCTGCTTTCGTGTTGTATACCCTGCCCACATAGTTGGACACGAACTGGACCGTAGCCACGGCCATGAGGGCCGCTGCCATTATCCAGAGGTGATCCGCAATGTACGCAAATCCGCCGGCCTTTTCCACAAGGCGCATGACAAAGGCAGGAAAGTCTGCTTCCTTTCCTCCGAGAACATTGTCTATGGTGGATCTTACGATCTGGGGAGTCAGCATCTGGCACAGCGAAGTAACGAGCTGAGCGATGATGAATACGGCGAAATACCTTTTACATCCGTAAAGGAACTCCCATATAAGTTGTGTGTTGCTTTTCTTTTTCATAATCTTTTCCAAAAGAAAAGCTCCAGATAGTTCTGGAGCTTATCATCATTAGTTCATATAATACACACCTCAAACGGGAGCATCGCTGCCCTGATGAGTGTGATATTATCTCTTTGAGAACTGAGACGCACGACGTGCTTTCTTGAGTCCGTACTTCTTTCTTTCCTTCATACGAGGATCACGGGTCATGAAGCCTGCAGCCTTGAGTGCTGCTCTGTTTTCAGGATCTGCCTGGCAGAGCGCTCTTGAAATGCCGTGGCGCAGAGCGCCGGACTGGCCTGTTGTGCCGCCGCCGTTAACGGTAGCGATAACGTCATACTTTCCTTCTGCTCCTACGAGCTCCAAAGGACGTCTTACTTCTCTCTTAAGAAGCTCCATTCCGAAATATTCGTCAAGAGGCTTCTTGTTAACAATGATTTCTCCCTTGCCTGCTACAAGACGAACTCTTGCAACAGAGGATTTTCTTCTGCCTGTTCCGCAGTACTGGATCTTTGCCATTTTCTAAACCTCCCTAACTAAAATTCGTATACTTCCGGCTTCTGAGCTGCATGTTTATGATCGGGTCCCGCATAAACCTTGAGCTTCTTGGCCATCTGTCTTCCGAGAGGTCCCTTGGGGAGCATTCCCTTTACTGCGTGGCGTATTACTTCGTCAGGATGCTTTGCCTGCATCTCTTCGAAGGTGGTCTCTCTCATCCCGCCCGGATAATAGCTGTAGTGCTTGTAGATCATCTTCTGGGCTTTCTTGCCTGTGACCTGCACCTTGTCAGCGTTGATAACGATGACATAATCTCCGGTGTCGATGAACGGTGTGTAAATCGGTTTTCTCTTTCCACGGAGTATCATGGCTGCTTCAGAACAGAGGCGACCAAGGGTCTTTCCTTCTGCATCGAGAACGTACCATTTTCTTTCGATCTCCGATGGCTTTGCTACATAAGACATTTTTAATCCTCCTGTCTACTTGTATGGCTCTTTACGTCCATAGATTTCGGCGCCTACTCTGATGAGCTGCCTTACTCACTCATCCCTTTTCGGCACTGTTACTGTAACTTGTAACCGCCGTTTCTTTTGCTGCCTTTTTTAGGCAATAAAAAAGACGAACGCTCTTGTATTCTAAGGCACGTCCGTCTTTAAGTCAAGCAGTATTTTGCTAGTTTTTCCTTATTTCAGCACTGCACTGGTCTGACTGCTTATGGTCAGCGTATTTCCGTCAAGACTTGCCGTCCCGACGCCTGCGTATGCCCTCAGTTCCGTGAAAGTTCCGGCCCCTGAAAGATCGAGCACAAGATCGTCATTGCTGGTATTGTGGACAACGCAGACCGTGCTCCCTTCATAGGTGGACACAAAGCCACCTGCTTTTGTGCCGGCAAAACTTATATATCTGTAATCACCTCTGGCTATCTCGGGGTTTGCATTCCTTATCATTATGAGGCGCTTGTAGTAGGTATAGAGGCTGTCTTCCTTTCCCATTTGAGCCATGGCTCCGTCCTCGATCTGTTTGGAACTGTCATAGGTCGTGCCTTCAGGATCCTTAACGCTGTCTCCGTCGCCCCATACCATGGCAAGCCTTCTGTTGGCGTCAGTGTTGGCCCCGCCTCTGGTGCCTTTCATGCCAAGCTCCTCTCCGTAATATATGAAGGGAGACCCAGGACCGAGAAGCATCAGATTGGCTGCCACATAGGCTCTGCCGTTGAATACGGGAAGAAAACCTGCAGCCCTGTCCATGTCGTGGTTTGCAAGGAAGGGAACGTATACGGCATCAGGATTTATTGAAGCGAGCTTACTTATATAGCTTTCAACATAGGAAGTATACACCGATGCATTCCCCGCTTTTGCTGCCATGGCTATCTTTCCTTCAGACTGGGCTGCCGTGAAATCAAAGCAGTTGCCCGACGTGTTGTATTCGAAAGTCACAGAGTCATTATCCCACACTTCATGCACTATGTAGAGTTTCGGGTTCTCCTTCCTGAGCTCTCCTATGAAAGCGTCCCAGAATCTCGCAGACCTTTCATTGTCCCCGAAATACACATACTTGGAAGCGTCGAATCTGAATCCGTCCACGCCCAGCGCAATGTAGTACTTAGCTATCTTCAGTACATCATCCACCACGAGGGGATCATCGTAATTGAGTTCAGGCATATCCCCTGAAAAACTGCACTCATAAAAGTCGTCTGTTCCCTCCACTCTGGAATAGCCGCCTCCTGAAGGTCTTTCTCCGCCGCTGCGATACCAGGTATAGTAGTCGTAGAAGACGTTGCCCGTATTATTTGTTTTATGAGTCGCAACAAAATTCGTAAACCATTTATGCTGCGAACTGGTATGGTTTATAGGAAGATCCAGGATCAGGCGTATGCCCCTTTTATGACATTCCTCTATGAGCTTTTTTAGATCGTCTTCTGTTCCGAAATCCTTGTCTATTTCATAGTAGTCGGCAACATCGTACTTGTGGTAGCTCGGAGATGTAAATATAGGCGAAAGCCATATGCCTTCGATACCCAAAGACTTGCCCGAATCAGGCTTTCCGTCATTAAGATAATCGAGCCTGTTTATGACTCCCTTGAGATCTCCTATACCGTCTCCGTTGCTGTCGGAAAAACTGCCGACAAAGATCTGATAGAAAACTATGTTGTCATCATCCGGACGGTCTACAGGCTTGAGTGCCGCATCTTTTATAACATATTCCTTTGTTTTGGATCCGCAGGATGCAAAGGTGAATACCATCAGCAACGCCAGGATCACGCATGATATTTTTTTCATAGCCTTATTCCTTGACCGAATTGAGAAGCGCATCGTCTATCTTGCCCCAGGCACCGTTCCCGGAGCCTTCACATTCCACATGCACTCCCACTATAAGATCCTGTCCTTCTCTGTATTCAAAACTGTCTATCACATCCGTCTCCCATGAATTCCAGGAAGTGATGTGCATGGGACATTTTGCAGCGATAGTTCCGTCTATCTTCACATACATATATATGTCGGTGTTTCCCCCGTCTCCGCCCATTATGGAAAGCGTATATTTA
>CAYUGP010000080.1:0-6627 GCA_964444315.1 uncultured Oscillospiraceae bacterium
GAGTAGATCCCGTTTATCTGGAGCCGCATGAAATTCATGCACAAGATCTCGGCAAGGAATATTTTCCGCTACAAAAAGAGGTTTTTCATGATGGTGATCGGCATCAGCGGCTGCACGGCCCTGCTTCTCACCGGATTCGGGATCAATGACTCGATTGCCTCTTTCGCGGAGACGCAGTACGGGGAGATTCAGGTCGCGGACGCGGATCTCGTATTCAAAGAGGGAAAAGGAGGAGAACTGCCGGAGGACGTCGCGGAGAAACTGCTGGAGACCGGCGCCTCCTATATGCCGTATCACGGCTCGACATGGGATCTGCTGGCGGGCTCACAGGTAAAGAGTGTCAATCTTATCGCGCCGTATGATACGGAACAGCTTGACTCGTTCTTCCGGCTCCGGGATACTTGTTCTCGAGCAGATCAAGCCTTGTCCCCTCCAGCAAAGAACCTGCTTCATCTAGAGTGTTCATCTGCTTCTGAGCAGCTGAGATGAACACATCGCAGACAGCGCCTTCCTGGATCTGTGTGAGAAGCTTTCCGGATGAATCGAAATTGAATACGACTTTGATGTGTGGATCCGCAGCCTCATAAAGCTTTCCGATCTCTGTACAGGCTTCCGTAAGAGAAGCAGCTGCAAAGACCGTGATCTCTACATCTTCCTGTGCTTCCTCCTTCCTGCCGCAGGCGGCGAAGCAAAGCACCATTGCCAGCACCAATACCAGTGATAAAAGTTTTTTCATTTTTCTTCTCCTTTGATCAGTTCTATTTTCCGAAGGGGCATACGGGATAGCGGCATTCTCCGCATCCGAGGCACAGGCCTCCTTCGCCCAAAGCCGAAATGTCAGCTTTTGTGACCTTAACATCTGCAACCACTTTCGGAAGCACCAGATCGAACACCGTAGCTTTTGCATACATCACGCATCCGGGAAGTCCCATTATGGGCATACCGTCTTCAAAATATCCCAGAAGGAACATGGCTCCCGGCAGCACAGGCGCTCCGTATGTGACTATATTCGCTCCTGCAGCCCTGATGCCGCCGGGCGTAGTATCGTCAGGATCTACGCTCATGCCACCTGTGCAGAGTATCATATCCGGATGATTCCTCTCCTTCATGTCGAGGATCATGTTCTTAACGTTTTCGATGCCGTCACCGGAATAGCCTGTTTCAACGGTCTCGACTCCGAATTTTTTCAGTTTATCCACTACTACGGGAGTAAAGGTATCCTTTATGAGCCCTTTCTTCACTTCGCTGCCCGTAGCTATGACACATGCGGTGTTTCTTACGAAAGGCTTAAGGCAAAGGAGAGGTTCTTTTCCTGCTGCATCTTCTGCTTTTTTCAGTTTTTCGTCTTCTATGATGAGAGGTATCACCCTCATTCCTGCCAGCTTATCGCCCTTCTTTACGGCAGTGCCTCCCTTGCGGGTCGCTATCATGACCTCATCCTGGCTGTTCACCGCTATGAGTCTTTGGGAGTCGACCATGAAAAGACCGTCTATGGCAGCTCTCAGTTCTATCTTTCCCTCCCTTGCTTCGCTGCGGGTCATATTCTCCGTGCCGCAAAGTGCAAGCAGCCTTTCCGCCGCGTCGTTCTCATGCACTGTTCCGGGAGTCACTTCGTAAACATAGAGATTTTCCTTTCCCATGCTGAGAAGTACGGGTATATCATCTTCAGTCACTATATGGCCTTTGAGGAAGCGTGCTCCCTTGAATTCGTCTTTGATTATCTGGGTCATGTCGTGACACAGCACGTGGCCCACTGCATCTTCTGTTCTGATGAGTTTCATTTACATCTCCTCTGTTATTTAAAAATTTTAATAACGGTATCAATATATCACGAAATGGATGATTGTACAATAAAATACTGCTCCGAAGAGCAGTATTCTTAAACACGTGTGTATTTTCTTTTCAACCGCCTATACGGTTCATATTTCTTTCAGATCCGCTTCTGTGTTCATAGGAGAGTTCCGGATGGCAGGGAGGCTTTGCAAGAATGCATTCCTTCATCTTTTCCTTTACCTCTTCTCTTGCCAATCCTTTTATTCCTATCTCCTGCGACGAATGCAGGCACGGTTTCAGGAAACCGTCGGCTGTGAGCCTTATCCTGTTGCAGGATGAACAGAAACTCTTTGAAACTGCGGAGATAAGACCTATCTCTCCCTTTGCACCGGGAAGCTTGTACCTTCTGGCAACGCCTCCGTCATCCATACCGCCCGAAGGCAGCAGGGAAAGACGCTCCAGCACTATATCCGAGTCAAGGTATGCCTCAGGACCGAAATCTCCCGAGTCGTACATGGGCATGAGCTCTATGAACCTTACGTCCACAGGATAGTCCATAGTGAGCGCCGCCAGATCTTCTATCTCGTCGTCGTTCACCCCGCCTATGAGCACCGCATTGATCTTTACCTTTTTGAATCCGGCGTCAAGTGCAGCCTTTACGGCTCCCATAAGATCCTCCGGAGCAGGTCTTCTTGACAGGTATTCGAATTTATCCTTTTTAAGTGTATCCAGGGAAATGTTGACCCTGGTAACACCGACTGCTGCAAGGTCCTTCGCAATCTTGGGAAGCAGAAGCCCGTTGGTCGTGATCCCTATGTCTTCTATTCCCGGTATTGCTGATATCCTTGCACATATGCCGATTATATTCTTTTTTACAAGAGGTTCTCCGCCTGTAAGGCGTATCTTGCGGATCCCGAGTTCGGCTGCAACTTCGGCAGCTTGAACGAACTCGTCTTCTGTGAGCATCTCGCTGTGGTCTTTAAGGCATACGCCCTCTTCAGGCATACAGTACCTGCACCTTAAGTTGCACTTGTCGGTAAGCGAAATACGGAGGTAGCTGATCTCTCTTCCGAAACTGTCTTTCATCGCTCACCTTCCGCAGTTAGCAGAGCCGGAGGATAGTATCATCTGGACTCCGTGTTCAAGGGCGGGAAGCACCGCGCCTAATGTTTCTTTGCAGGCCTTTACGGAACCGGGGCAGTTTACAATGAGAGTCTCTCCCCTTATTCCTGCAGCCTCCCTTGAGAGACAGCCTCTGGGGGTGATCTTCATGGACTCGGCTCTCATAGCCTCCGGGATGCCGGGGGTCTCTTTCTCTATAACGAGCTTGGTAGCTTCGGGAGTCACGTCTCTCTTTGCAAAACCCGTACCTCCGGTAGTGACGCAAAGCTGGACCCTCAGGGTCTCTGCGCAGTGGATCAAAATCTTCTCTATGTCCTCCACCTCATCGGGAACTATGGATGTGAACACCACATCCCAGCCTGCGCCTGTGAGCATTTCCTTCAGCGCAGGACCGCTCTGATCTTCGGCCAGTCCCTTGCTGCATGAATCCGATACCGTAATTACAGCTGCTTTAAACATATATATCTCCTATTCTGCAAAATAATCACCGTGAACACCGCCCGTTTTCCCGAGCAGTCTGATGTCAGTTATCCTAACATCCCTCTGTACAGCCTTGCACATGTCATAGACCGTAAGAGCCGCTACGGACACCGCCGTCATAGCCTCCATCTCCACTCCGGTCTTTGCGCATATGGAAACCGATGACTCTATCTCAACGCAGAGCGCCTCTTCGTTGAGCGAAAGATCCAGGTCTATCCCGTCAACGAAAATGGGATGGCACAAGGGTATGAGCTCCGACGTCTTCTTTGCGCCCATTATCCCTGCCAGCTTAGCCACGGCAAGGACGTCGCCCTTTTTTGTTCCTCCCGACTTTATGAGATCGAAGGTCTCCTTGTTGACATATACCTTAGCTCCCGCCCTGGCAGTCCTTACGGTTTCCGGCTTGTCCCCCACGTTTACCATTGAGGGCATTCCCTTTTCATCTATGTGTGTAAATTCCATTACATCAACTCTTTCTCAATGACACATTCGTTTTTGATGGTCCCGACAAGGAACGTCAGAGCCTCAAGGCAGTTAGGCCTGCAGTCAGCGCCGATGAGCACCTGCATTATATCGTCGCCCGTTTCAAGCTGTCCTTCCGCGACCCAGACCTTGATATAATACACGCCTTTGAGCTCTAAAGCATTTTTTATGGCTTTTTCGGTTTTCTCCCGGTCTGCGGAAAACCACATGCCGCGGACCTTTTCCGGAGTGCTCCCGGGGTCGTATATCTCTGATTTGGCTGTCTCTCTGACCACGCCGTTATGTATGAGATACATGCCTATGAGTGCAGCATCAGCTGAAGACTTTGCTTCCTTTAGCCACTCTTCGGCAGATGGTTTCTTTCCGCCGACACTGAAGTCTATATTTTTTCCCATTACGATCTACCTAGTCCGTGATCATTCCTATGAGCTGCTCTTTGTTTCTGAATCCCACGGCAGCCCTGACAGCTTTTCCGTCCTTAAAGAGGATCAGCGTCGGGATGCTGTCTATCTGAAAAGCGTTTGCGAGCTCCGGCTCTTCATCCACATTCACCTTCCCTATGACTATATCTCCTCTTTCAGCAGCCAGTTCCTCGAGCACGGGAGCCTGCATCCTGCAGGGACCGCACCAGGTCGCCCAGAAGTCCACAAGCACCGGTTTTTTGGATCCGAGGACCTCTTCATTGAAATTGTCTTTCGTTATCGTTATCTCCATCTCATTTCTCCTTGTAATACAGCATGCAGTGGCAAAATCCCTCGTATTCGGGATCCTTTATCTGATCTCTGAACTCCTTGCACATACACTTTGTGTCTTCAGTCCTTTCTCTTCTGCACGGGCAATATCCGCCGCTCTTCTCAAGACCTTCTTTTATGACCTTGACTATCTCTTCATCCGGATTCAATGTTACCTTCATTACTTTACCTCCTTGTCTAGAGGAAGCCTGCCGGGCTCCCCTTAGCTGCTCTGAACACATACAGATACTTGAGTGCATTGAAGAAGACCGGCCCTCTGTACTGGAAATGGCCTTCTTTCCCCTTTATATGTAACATCAGCAAATTGCGCTGGTTTATAGCTATGGCTTCTATATCATCGAAAGAAACCACCTTATCGTTCACGAGGAAGTGATCGGCGAATGCCTTGAGCCTGACGGGTCTTGCATCGGCGACGACATGTTCGGTGTCAACGAACTCTTCGGAGATATCATCTTCAAACAGTTCATTTGCCCCTGACGTGGCCGTAAGATTGTCAATGTACTGTCTCTGGGCAGCGTCGAGTTCCGTAACAGTCCTGACCTGACCTCCGTCTTCATCGAGGTATCCGTACTCATCAAAAGTCGCTTCATACCCGCAGTCACAGAAGAAACGATTCCCCTGGGAATGGAGATGATTTATCCTTCCGCATTTTGGACACAGGAATATGGCGGATTCAAGGCTCTCGGCAACGTCCTTACCCTTGTAACGGCGGGGATTCTTTTTCTGCTCCTCATAGGCATCCACATGGAGGTCTCTTTCTATGATCGCATTGACTTCCTCTGCGCTCATCTTCTTGAGCTCTTCCGCCTTGTACACTCCGGCGATCTCTCCCCAGACCTTGCCCCTCCTGCTGTTTTTATGCCATCTGGGGCTCATAAAGTATCCACCCTTGATCCTGTAGGTAACGAGAGTGGTGCCGCATGCCTTTGCAAGCTGGCCCGTGACCGGAGGTATCGGGCAGGTGATACCGTTGAAGGTTCTGTTGCCCTCCGGGAACATGGCAACGCAGCGTCCGTGCTTAAGGTGCCTGAGCATCATTCTCGCAGTCCTGATCCCGTGCATGCCCTTGTAGTGTATTATGGGGTCGAAAACATGCATAAGTATTTTGCCCCAGAACTTGAACCTCGTTATATTCTCCGTTGCGACGAAATAGGTATGCTTAGGAGATGCGACCCCCAGGAAAGCAGCATCCGCATCTGTCGTATGATTGGCAAGGAGAAGATACGGGCCCTCTATGTCCTTTAGACTTTCACAGCTGTAATTGAAATAGCTGCGAACTATGGGGCTTCCTATGAACCTCACCAGATTGTAACGAAATTCGTGTTTTTTGTAATCATCCATTTATTTCACCGCCAGTCTTCGCACTGTCTGACTTTTTGTTCCTGACCCAAATGACAACAGCCAGGATTATTATCACGAAAAGCGCCGTGATCCATATGCTTTCGTTCGGAAGGAAAGAGGTAGTACCGTCGCTGTTGTATATCACTTCTGCGTCCTTGAGGACTGCAGCCCCCAGAGCCGGACCTATGAGGCCGGGTATAAAGACCTGCCCTATGATCCTGACCCCCTGGAATCTCCCGGATTTGTTTTCAGGAATGAGATCCCTTATCTTCGCTCCGAACACGGACATTCCCGTGAGATATCCTGTCATCATAAGAAGAGATGCGATGAACACGGGAACAAAACTCCTGAACTTGAAAAACAATATGTAACCTATAGCCAGCATTATGAGCGGGAGCTTTATGCTGATCCTGAAGCCGTGCTTGTCATAGACTTTTCCGTAAAATGCGGTGATCGCTGCCGCCATGATTATGGCAGGTGCCATGATCAGCACGTAGTTGGGCATGTTCAGGGTCTTCTCATAGTAGATGAGAAGGTAGGGCATGAATACCTGTATGGAAATGCCGAACACTGAAAACTCTATGAGGGTGAAATACATGTTCCTGTTCTCTCTGAAGACCGATGGTCTGAAACTGTAGACAAGGGTCTCGCCGAGGGAATCTTCCGATTTTTTAAG
>CAYUGP010000081.1:0-1012 GCA_964444315.1 uncultured Oscillospiraceae bacterium
TATCAAAGGAATACAGCCTGGCGGAGTATGAAGAGATCTGCAAACCCCTGCTCGATAGACTGAGAAAGCCCATCGAAAGAAGCATCAGGGATGCCAACATAAAGATTGAAGATATAGACAGGATCATACTCGTAGGAGGAGGCACGAGGCTTCCCATAGTCAGGAACTTCGTCATCAAGCTTTTCAAGCGTTTCCTCGGAGCCCTGGTGGATCCCGATATGGCTGTAGCCCAGGGAGCAGCTCTTCAGTGCGCCATGAAGGAAAGAGACGAGGAGATAAAGGAAGTGGTACTCACGGACGTCTGCCCCTTTACCTTGGGCACGGAAGTCACGGTTTACAACGGGCTCTTCGACGAGTCTGGACACTACCTTCCGATCATCGAAAGAAATACGGTGATACCGGTCAGCAGAAGGCAGACTGTATATACCGCCCACGACAATCAGACGAGGGTGGACGTAAAGATACTCCAGGGCGAGAGCCGCATTGCAGATAACAACGTGCTTCTCGGCAGGCTTTCAGTACCGGTGCCTCCCGGGCCCAAAGGAAAGGAAGCTATAGAGCTGGTATATACTTATGATATAAACTCGCTTCTGGAGGTAGAGGTCACGGTGCTGTCCTCAGGAGTCAAGAGAAAAATCATAGTCCAGAACGAGGAACACAAGATCTCGGAAGAGGAAGCGGAAGAGCGCTTCAAGAAGCTCGAGTATCTGAAGCAGAACCCAAGAGAGGAAGAAGCAACTAAACTTCAGCTTCTCCGCGGAGAAAGGCTTTACGAGGAATCTTCAGGAGAAGACAGGGAGAGGATAGACAGGGCCATGATGGACTTTGAGAGGATCCTCAGCAAGCAGGACAGAGGCGAGATCGAAAAGGCCAGAGAGACCCTTGCAAAATTCCTGGACTCCATAGAGTACGACATAACTTAAGGGAAATATTGACTTGGGACGGGCATTTTGCCCGTCTTTTTTTATCCAAATATTGAATATAATGCTTGAAAAGATTAAAATATATACGT
>CAYUGP010000081.1:1022-6603 GCA_964444315.1 uncultured Oscillospiraceae bacterium
GCAAAAATGGCGGTCAGAAAGGAAAAATCTCATGAAAAAAGTATTAGCAATTGTTCTTGCTCTTGTCATGGTGCTTTCATTTGCAGCATGCGGCAAGAAGGGATCAAAAGTTGAAAACATTCCCGAAGGCTGGGAAGATTTCGCAGATCTCATTCAGGCAGCCCGTGAAGAGGGCGAACTCGTAGTTTACGGTGGATGCGAGGAAGAGTATCTTTCCGCAGTATGCCAGAACTTTGAAACTATGTTCGGCGTAAAGGTTTCACATCAGAGACTCTCTACCTCCGAGATCCTCGCAAAGGTCCAGGAAGAGAACGGCAATCCCTCTGCTGATGTATCCTTCGGCGGAACCACCGATCCTTACAATGAAATGGTAATCGCAGACCTCCTTGATGCATATGCAGCAAAGAATGCAAGCCACCTTCTCTCCGACAAGTATAAACAGGCTGACGGAAAGTGGTACGGCATTTACACAGGAATGCTGGGATTCTTCTACAACAAGGATGAAGTAGAAAGACTCGGGATCGCTATCCCCCAGGATTTCGCAGATCTTACAAAGCCCGAATACAAGGGTCTTATTTGGTCCTCCAACTACAATACGGCAGGAACGGCAAAGCTCATAGTAAACACAGCTATCCAGAAATACGGACATGACGAAGGTATCAAGTACCTCGTAGATCTTGACAAGAACATCAAGGTATACACCAAATCCGGTTCCGGTCCTTCCAAGAACGTAGGTCCTGCGGAGTGCGTTATCGGTATAGGATTCCTTCATGACGGTATCTACCAGATCGTAGACAACGGATATACCAACATCGGTCTTGTTCTTCCTTCTTCCGGAACGACCTGCGAGATCGGAGCTACAGCTATCCTCAAAGGATGCAAGCACCCCAATGCTGCAAAACTTTGGATAGAATATGCACTTTCTCCTGACTGCGTCAACCTGGCAAAGGAGAACGGTTCCTATCAGTTCCTCGTAATCGACAATGCAGAGCAGCCTCAGGCAGCAAAGGACTACGGTCTTGACCCGAGCCTTGCAATGGATTACGATTTCGAAGATGCTGCAAAGAACAGCAAGACATACATTCAGGAAGTCATGGATGCTATCGCAACAGCCGGCGGAGACACCAGTGACGGCAGATTCCAGACAAAGTAATCACTTTAGTTTAAAAGGGACGGCAGCCCATGCGGGCTGCTGCCCCTTGTTTTTTATCTCCTGATGAAAGGAGCATGACATGGCCAGTTCCCAGGGAAAAACTCTGGACAGAAAAAAGCTTTTAGGCGATCCGATCATGGTGCTCACCATAGTCCTTCTAATCACCTTCCTGACTCTGTTCATTCTTTATCCTCTGGCAATACTGCTAGTTGACAGTTTTGTCGGAGACGGTACTTTCGGCATATCCGTATTCCAGAGGATATTCCGCATAGCTACCTTCAAGACGGCGATAGGCAATACGCTAAAGATAGGCATGGTCGTAGGCATCATGTCTACACTTATAGGATTGCTCTTCGCTTACGTCGAAGTTTACGTTAAAATGGGGAAGTTCTCCGGAGGTCTTTTCAAGACCATTTCTCTTCTTCCGGTAGTTTCTCCGCCCTTTGTTTTGTCATTATCTATGATCATGCTTTTCGGAAGAGCAGGTATCATAACAAGGCAGCTTCTGAAGATCTTTGACAACAACGTCTACGGATACTGGGGCATAGTGATAGTCCAGACCCTCACTTTCTTCCCCGTATGCTATATGATGCTCAAAGGGCTTCTTAAGAATATTGACCCTTCACTTGAAGAAGCGGCGAGGGATATGGGCGCGAGCCGTATGAAGGTTTTCACTTCGGTCACGCTTCCGCTTTTGCTGCCGGGGCTCGGCAATGCTTTCCTGGTCACATTCATCGAGAGTATCGCAGACTTTGCAAACCCGATGATCATAGGCGGATCCTACGATACCCTCGCGACGACTATATATCTGCAAATAACCGGCGCATACGATAAGGCAGGGGCTGCGGCGATGGCCGTGGTGCTCCTGTGCATAACCATGGCTATGTTCGCCGTTCAGAAATACTATCTGGAGGCAAAGACCTCTGCGACTCTTACAGGCAAGGCTTCAAGAGCCAGGACACTCATAGAGGACAAGAGCGTAAGGCTTCCTCTCACGATACTTTGCTCTTTGGTGGCATTGTTCGTCATTCTGATGTACATATGCGTGCCCATCGGTGCGTGCTTCCCCACCTGGGGCTTCAAATTCTTCCCGCTTACGGGCAAGTGGTTCAAACTCATATTCACGAGGTACAACGGGTTCAAGGCTTTCAAGGATTCCTTCGTCCTGTCGCTCATAGCGGCGCCGATAACGGCACTTCTTTCAATGATAATCTCTTACCTGGTCGTGAAGCGCAAATTCAAAGGGAAGGGTTTCATAGAACTTGTTTCCATGCTTGCCATGGCAGTACCCGGGACCGTACTGGGCGTTGGATATATAAGGGGATATGCCGGCGGTATATTCCATACAGGATTCCTTAAGGGTATATACGGAACAGGGCTCATACTGGTCATCGTGTTCATTGTGAGGTCTCTGCCGACAGGTACAAGATCCGGCATTTCAGCCCTCAGGCAGATAGATAAATCCATAGAGGAGTCTGCCTACGACATGGGTGCCAACAGCTTAAAGGTGTTCACTACCGTGACCCTGCCCCTCATAAAGGATTCTTTCCTTTCGGGCTTTGTCACGTCATTCGTTAGAAGCATCACCGCTATTTCAGCAGTCATTCTGCTGGTAACACCGAAGTATCTGCTGATTACCGTACAGATAAATGAATTCGCTGAAAAAGGCTCTTACGGCCTCGCATGCGCCTTCGCGACGCTGCTTATAATAATCACCTTCGGCTCGGTCCTGCTGATGAATTTCGTCACAGCTAGACTGGGGACCAGCAAGAAGATAAAGGAGGACTGAAATGGAAAAAGAGAAAAAAGGCGTTCGCCTTGAGCATATATCCAAGATATATCAGGATCCCAAAACGGGAAAAGACTTTTATGCCGTAAAGGATACGGACCTTGTTATCGAGCCTGGCAGCTTCGTAACGCTCCTCGGGCCTTCCGGATGCGGAAAGACCACGACCTTGCGTATGATAGCAGGCTTCGAATCCCCCGATGAAGGAGAGATCTACCTGGGAGATGAGCCTATAAACGCTCTGACACCGGACAAGAGAGATACGGCCATGGTATTCCAGTCCTATGCTCTTCTGCCGCACTATAACGTATTCGATAATGTAGCTTACGGACTGAAACTGAGAAAAGTCCCTAAGGACGAGATAAAGGAGAGGGTAACGAGGATCCTCAAACTGGTCGAGCTCGAGGGTATGGAAGGCCGTATGACCAACCAGCTCTCCGGAGGCCAGCAGCAGAGAGTCGCTCTTGCAAGAGCTCTGGTCATAGAGCCTTCAGTCCTGCTTTTCGACGAACCGCTTTCAAACCTCGATGCAAAGCTGAGAGTGTCCATGCGTACGGAGATCAGACGCATACAGCAGGAGGTTGGTATCACTGCCGTATACGTAACTCACGATCAGTCAGAGGCCATGGCTCTTTCTGATAACATCATAGTCATGAGCAACGGCCAGGTGGAGCAGATGGGTACACCTCAGGAGATCTACTACCACCCGAAGAACGAGTTCGTAGCTGATTTCATAGGAGAGGCAAACTTCCTTCCCGGCAAATATATAGGAGAAGATGGCAAGACCATAGTTCTCCGTCCGGAAGCTGCTACCCTTGCCGATGAGGGCGGGCTCAAGTGCAAAGTCATCCTGTCCTGCTTCATGGGCTCATATCAGAACTATCACGTCATGGTAGACGAGCACCTTGTAAAGCTTCAGGAGTACAATCCCAAGAACAAGAAGATATACAGCGTAGGCGATGAATGCTGCCTGATGTTCAAGAAAGAAAACGTACATCTGCTTGAACAGTAATCAGCGCACAAAAAAAAGATCGGGGCTGCCCACTGGGCAGCCCCGTTTAGTTTACGGAAGAACAACAAAAAAGCATTGTCCGCATGCACGGGCAGGACAATGCTGATCGTAATCGTATAGGATGAGCCGCAGATCAGAGAGTCTCTCTCTTGAGTCTGAATGCTACGGCTCTCTTCAGATAGTCTATGTATTCCGGATCCTGGCACATGGCTTTTTCCGGAGTATCTGAAAGTTTGGCTACAGGTCTTCCGTTGACATACTGCAGCTTTATCACTATGTTGAGAGGCTCCTCGCAGGTATCGTTGGAACAGAAGGTGCCTATACCGAATGATACCTTCGATTTGTCCTTGAAGTACTGATAGATTTTTTCGGCTTCATCGAAGTTGAGGCTGTTTGAAAAGAGCAGGGTCTTTGTTTTTGGGTCTGCGCCGTACCTGATATAGTGCGCTATGATCTTTTCTCCCCATTCGTAGGGATCTCCCGAATCGTGGCGTACACCTGTATAGTTGTTTACCATGGAGTGGTTGAAGTCCATTAGGAAGAGGTCTGTGGTGATAGTATCCGAAAGGGCGGTCCCGTTATCGCCTTTGTACTCATCGTACCAGTCTTCCATGGCGTAGTAGTTGGTGTAGGCCAGGGGTATCCTGTCTATGCCCTGGTACATCTGCACGAATTCGTGGGCATAGGTACCGATGGGAGTGAGGTCCATTTTCATGGCGTAGTATACGTTCGACGTTCCCACGCACTTGTCCGTATCGAAGCACATCCTTCTGATGACTTCGCCTTCCCATTCCCTGGAGAGCCTTCTTCTGCATCCGAATTCAGCGAATCTGAAGTTGTACGTGCCGTCGTTCAGGGCCTTTATCTTCTTATCGAGTCTTTCTTCCGCTGATCTAAGCAGCGTGCCGTAATCGTACTTCATCCTGAAGTAGACTTCGTTGATTATCTCGAGGAGATATATCTCGAACTGCATGGCGGAGAAGAGCGGGCCTTTGACTATGCAGGAAAGCTTCCCGTCTTCCGAAAGGGAAGTGTGCACGTATTCCCTTATGGGATGCCAGAGCCTTAAAAATTCCACGTAGTCGTCTTTTATGAATCTTATGGAACGGAGATAGTTCAGTTCTTCCTCTTTGAACCTGAGGCTGCAGAGGTGGTCTATCTGGGCGTCTATCTCCTCGACCATCTCGGGGGTGAACACCACGTCCTCGTTCCTGCACTTGAAATAGTATTCTCCTATGAGGTCTGTGTGCTTGTGGAAGATCACCTGGTTCATATTGAATTTGTAAAGGTCAGTATCCAGAAGGGATACGACTATGGGGTCAAGTTTCATTTCTATCTCCTTTTAAATGCTTTCCGTAGCTTTGTTCCTGCTTGCTTTCAGGACTATATCTCTCAGTTCTTCATATCTGGGCCACAGCCTTCTGTCAACGTATCTCTTCCAGGATCTTGAGTCGTCCTCGAGGAAGAATTCCCTCATCTCCGACGCGGAGATGTCTATGGTCTTGGGTATGTAAAGTTCCGATATGTCAAGGCCTTCGACACCGTCGAACCAGTCTCTTCTTCTCTCCTCTTTGCAGGAGATGAGAAGGTCGGGTCTCATGCCGCAGAACTTTTCGGCGTTTTCTATGAC
>CAYUGP010000082.1:0-6584 GCA_964444315.1 uncultured Oscillospiraceae bacterium
CGTACATGGGAAAAGAGAGGACATCTGTGGGTCTGTCGACTCCTCTGTACTCATCGTTGAGACTGTGTATCTCCTCAAGGCCGACAAAGGAAACGGACAGGCCGTAATCTCCGCAAAGGCCCTCTTCTTCCAGGGCAAGGCCCGCCGCCTTTTCCATCAAAGCTGCCGTTTCGTATCCGGGCAGATCTTCTTCGTCAAAATATATGAACATGCTATTCGTCATTCCATTCAGGGTGTTTTGCAAGATATCTGTCATAGGCATTGACTATGCGCCTTACGAGAGGATGCCTCACAACGTCGGTGTCCGTCAGTTCGCAGAAAGCTATGCCTTCCACGCCTTTGAGTATCCTCATGGCATCTATGAGTCCTGAGCGCTTTCCCTTGGGAAGGTCTATCTGTGTTATATCGCCTGTGACTATGACTTTGGATCCGAATCCCATACGGGTAAGGAACATCTTCATCTGTTCCTTGGTAGCGTTCTGGGCTTCGTCAAGTATGATATATGAATTGTCAAGCGTCCTTCCCCTCATATATGCAAGAGGAACGACTTCGATAACTTCTTTTTCCTTCAGCCTTAAAGCCGCTTCTCTTCCGAGCACATCGTAAAGAGCATCGTAAAGAGGACGGAGATATGGGTCGACTTTCTCCTGCAGATCTCCTGGGAGAAACCCGAGCCGCTCACCAGCTTCCACTGCAGGTCTTGCAAGGACCAGTTTTTCAACTTCCTTGGCCTTGAGAGCAGAGACTGCCATGGCCACCGCTATGTAGGTCTTTCCCGTTCCTGCGGGGCCTACGCCGAAGCAGATATCGTTCTTTTTGATCGCTTCCACATAGTCTTTCTGACCAATGGTTTTAGGCTTAATGGGTCTTCCTTTAGTCGTATAGCATATGACGTCTCTTTGCAGATTGCTCTGGGTATATGAGACCCCCTCTCCGGCCAGGGTGATGATGTAATTTACTTTCTGTTCATCGAGAGTCTGGCCGCTCTCCGCGACTCTGAAAAGTTCGTTTATGACGAACTCCGCCGTTTCAGGAGCATCACCCACTATGGAGATCTCGTCCCCCCTGTATGCGATCTGCACGTTGCATGCCTTCTCGACAAGTTTCAGGTTATAGTCGAAGACGCCGAACACATCCGACGGCTCTACCATAACGCTCGGTCTGATCCTTATTTCACTCAATACTTAAATAACCTCGCTACATAAAAATGGATTCAATCGACTTCTTATTCACTTGATAATTATACCAAACAAATGGCTGGAAATGGAATTCGAAAATGCAAAGAAAGGTATCAAATACTTTGAAATAAAACCGCCTTCGTAAAAAAAGCGAAGGCGGCTTATGAACAAATCTTATATCGTGAGCAGCGAGCCGCACAGGCCGTCTATAAAAGCAGCTCTGACATTCTTGTCTTCCGGCAGGAAATCGCACATGTCACACAGTGCATCAAACCCCTCAGGGTATTTCGTGAAATCTACGTCTTTCATTTCTTTTCCTCCTAGTAATCACCGTTCTGAACGAAGTCACATATGGCAGAGAGGTTCTCCCTTGTGCAGTCCTTTGGATAAGAACACATCTTGTCCTGAGAAAGAACAAGGCCGCCGTCTCTTCCTACTTCTTCTATAAGCTTCTTTGCAAGGTCCACGCATTCCTGAGGAGTACCTCCTCCGAGCATGGTCATGGGGATACCGCCGGCAAATGCGATGTTCGGGTTCTGTTTTCTCATCTCGAATATATCTCCGAGCTCCACATGGATGCAAAGATGTCCCTTGGGCAGATCCTGGAAGAAATCCATGAACGGACGGTAGTCTCCCTGGCAGAACCAATACGAAGTCTTATTCTTTTCAACGAGAAGTTCAAGACCGGGTTTTATGCTGGGCCAGTAGTACCTTTCATACTGCTTCCTGTTGAGGAGCGTATGAGCAAGTCCGCCGCCTGTCGTATCGAAGGAGCATCCGGGCGTAGGACCGTCGGGTCCTTTGCGTATCATCTCATACATCGGAAGCGTCATGTTTTCAAGCTGCTGCTGGCACACTTCATCGAGTTTGTCAGGGCATCTTCTAAGGTCGATGGCCGTACCCTTGAATCCTCTCCATGTATTTAGCACGGACTCCATAGCCGAGCCGCCTATGCCGGGACCGTACATATTCGGAACACCGAATTCCTCGAGCATCCTCTTGTTGATCCTTGCATTGTAATCGAGGTAGGCCTTGAACTCATGCACCACTTTGTTCATGACTTCCGGAGTGGCTGCAGCCAGCTCTTTACCGAACCTTCTCTGAAGAAGTTTTGAATAAACGTACTCCCTCTTGTTGTGCAGCACTTCATCATATTCGCCGGGCTCCATAAGAACGAAATCTTTTGCGCTTATGAAGGAATTTTCATCATCTATGATGTACTTGGATTCTCCGAAGCCTTCGACGACCTTGATCGGGTTTCTGTTACCCATTTCCCTGATACAGTCGAATCCGTATCTGTCCTCGAATGCCACGGTGATCTTTTCCATAAGGTCCCAGTCGTGCAGAGCTTCGCTGAATCTGTACCCTGCGTCTACGATTTTCCATGTCATGAAACTCGAAAGATGAGGGACCCTTGAAGGTGCACCCTTCATGTATATGGCATCATGACAAATCTTGATCCTGTGATCGATCTTTTCCTGAATGTTCATAATAATGACCTCCAAACTCTACTTCTAACTTTAGTTATTTTATCATTTTTTCAAATATTTGGTCAATTTTTCCCAGCCATCCCGTACAGAAAAAAGATCTGCATCGTCTGCCCTATCTCATGGTGGATATATTATGCTTTTTGCCGCTCACTTTTTTATTGCATTCCGAATTACCGCGTTGTATAATATTCGCTGTTCTTATCTGAACGAGTAAGGAGGTGAATGTCATGGCACAAGTTACCGTCAGAGAAGGTGAGAATCTGGAAAACGCTCTTAAGAGATTCAAAAGATCATGCGCCAGAGATGGGATCATGGCTGAACTCCGTAAAAGAGAATGCTACGAAAAACCCAGCGTAAGAGCAAAGAAGAAATCAGAAGCAGCCCGTAAAAAGGCAAAGCAGAGATACTAGTCTCACAAAGAACAACAAACCCGGAGGTTTCCTTCCGGGTTTTTCATTATACTGTCTTTCCTTTCACGCCGTCTCTGAATGGTCCCGTGATCAGAATGTCGTAAAATTCGTTTTCAGAGCACTCGTCTTCCGTATATACCATGGCGAAGTTGCTCGCATGGCCCTTCCAAAAGCCTTTGTCCTTTTCTTCCATGAGAACTCTCTGGACAGTGCCTGTTAGGGATCCCATGAACTTCCTGCTCTCATCATTTGCCAGTTCCGAAAGAACTCTGTTCCTCTCCTTTTTGACTGCAGGGTCTGTCTGCTCCATCTCTGCGGCAGGTGTATAAAGCCTCGGTGAATACGGGAAACCGTGCACATGGATAAATCCCACGCTCTTCACAAGCTCAAGGCTCTTTTTGAAATCCTCCTCCTCTTCACCTGGGAACCCCACTATTATATCCGTGGTTATTCCGTAATGTGGATCGAAGTCCTTGAAGGTCTTTACCATGCCAAGGTAATCCTCAGCGCTGTAATGCCTGTTCATCAGCTTTAATACCTTATCGCTTCCCGACTGGGCTGAAAGATGGACGTGATGAGCCAGCTTTCCGTATTTAAGTAGCGCCGCTATATAGTTTGCATCGACTACCGTAGGCTCCATGCTCCCGAGCCTTATGCGGAAGCCCCCGGGCAAAGCGTCAAGAGCTGCTACCAGGTCTTCAAGACTGTGCTCAAAGCCCTTTTCCGTCCCGTACAGCGCCGTATTTATACCTGTCAGTACTATTTCCCTATATCCCTTCTCAAGAAGCGTTTCGGCCTCTTTTACCACAGATTCAAGAGGTCTCGATCTGACCGGTCCGCGGGCATAGGGTATGACGCAGTAGGAGCAGAACCTGTTGCATCCGTCCTGTATCTTTATCATGGCTCTAGTACGGCTTTCGACCCCCGTCACTTCGCCAAGTTCCCTGTAACTTTCCTCTGTAATTGGGCAGGCGGGCATCCCGTAGCTTCCCCCGCGTTCAAGCTTAAGGCCGTAGGCTTCGCTCTCCTTTATGAGGTTACGCCGTTTCCTTTCACTCATATATTCTTCGGCAAGGTCCACCGCACTGTCCTTTTCAGTAGTTCCCAGGACTATATCAGCTTCTTCTATCCTGTCCGCAGCTTCCGGATTGGTCTGGGGATAGCATCCCATGAGGATGACTACTGCATCCGGATTTTCTTTTCTTGCCCTTCTTACGAACTGCCGTGATTTCCGGTCAGCGATCGAAGTCACGCTGCAGCTGTTCACGATGTATATATCAGCCTTCTCTCCATCGGCTGCAATCAAATACCCGCGGCGTTTGAAACTCTCCGCAACGGCCTGCGTCTCATACTGATTGACTTTGCATCCAAGGGTGTAAAAGGCTACTGTTTTCATGCTTCGTATTTTAGCACATTATGGTATACTTTAGTTGATCATGGCAAAAGAAAAAGGTGAAAACAAATGAACAATTACCCACGGCCCCAAATGAAAAGAGACAGTTTCCAGAGCCTTGACGGCGAATGGATGCTGAACCAAAGCACCATCAACGTTCCCTACCCGCCTCAGGCACCTGCCTCCGGATATACGGGAGACAAAAATGCTTCCCATCTTTCATATTGCAAATACTTCGATTTCAAGAAGGAAAAAGCAAGAACCATCCTTCACTTCGGTGCTGTAGACCAGCTGGCCTGTGTATCACTCAACGGCATCCAGATAGGCACTCACGAAGGAGGATATCTTCCCTTCGAATTCGATGTGACCGACGCTGTCGTGGAAGGCGTCAATGAACTTACAGTAGAGTGTGAAGATAAGCTGGACCACTACTATCCCTACGGGAAGCAGACCAAAAAGCCCGGCGGCATGTGGTACACACCCTTTTCGGGCATATGGAAAAGCGTATGGCTGGAGCAGGTGCCCGAAGAATACATCCACGGCATAAAGATCACTCCCGATCTTAAAGGCGTTACTCTTGATATTGACGGAGAGATACAGAGGATAGATATAGACGACCCGCACTGCTGGACCCCAGACGACCCTTATCTCTATACAAGAACCGTGACAAAGGGCGAAGACAGCGTAGAGATATATTTTGCTCTTCGGACCATAGAGATAAAAGAGATAAACGGTATAAACAGAGTATGCCTCAACGGAAAGCCCGTATTCCTTCACGGCCTTCTCGACCAGGGCTACTATGTGCCTGGCCTTGTCACGGCCACTCCCGAGGAATATGAAAAAGATATACTGGCTATGAAGTCCCTGGGCTTCAACATGCTCAGAAAGCACATCAAGATAGAAGACGAAAGCTTCTATTACCTCTGTGATAAACTGGGCATGCTGGTCATGCAGGACATGGTCAACAACGGTGAATACAAATTCTTTAAAGACACTCTTCTTGCGACCCTCGGCTTCAACATGAAGGATACGACGGGCTTTGACGACAAGCGGAAGACATTCTGGATCGAACACTCAAAGGAGACCATGGAACATCTTTACAACCACCCTTCCATCATCGCATATACACTCTTCAACGAAGGATGGGGACAGTTCGAAAGCGATGCGGCATACACCATGCTGAAAAGCGTAGACGGCACCAGGCTCTTCGACTCGACTTCAGGATGGTTCCCTCAGCACAGAAGCGATTTCGACAGCGTCCACATATATTTCAGGACCGTCGAGCTTTATCCCAAGGAAAGACCTCTCCTCCTCTCTGAGTTCGGAGGTTATTCCTATCCCGTGGAAGGCCACCGCTCAACGAAAAAGACCTACGGATACGGAGCCTGCAGATCAAAAGATGAACTTACGGATAAGATAGTCTCTGCCTATGAGAAGATGGTCATTCCTGCCATAAAGAAGGGGCTTTGCGGAAGCATATACACACAGGTCTCAGATATAGAGGACGAGATCAACGGGATGATGACCTACGACAGAGAAGTCATGAAGGTCGATGAGGAAAAAATAAAAGAACTGTCTGAGATGATATACGCTGAGATTGAGAAGATATAGGAAAAGAAAACGGGCAAAAGCCCGTTTTTTATCTCATATTTTCTTTCTGTATATACCCCGGAAGTTCTGCAAGAGAAGTTATTATGCTGTCCGGTCCCTCTGCGCCTTCAGGTAATTCCAATGCCTTTCCCTTCCTGCTGAGCCACACTGCTTTCATCCCTGCTTTTTTCGGGCCAGATATATCATCTCCTAGGCTGTCGCCTATGAACAGGCATTCGGAAGGCTTCCACCCGGTCTCCCGTAGTATCCCCTCATAAAAGTGCGGGTTGGGCTTGTATACTTTGAAATCTTCCGATGTGAAGCATCTTAAGCCGCCGAGTCCGTACATCTGCAGATGGTGCTTAAGGACGTCGTTGTCGGTAGTCGATCCTATGACTACATCGAGCCCCATGGACCTGAGGTCATCTATGCACTGCTTTGCGTCGGTAAATATCTTCCTGTCGCCGAAGAGCATGTCTATGTACGGTCTTACCTCGAGCCCTGCATCTTTATCTATGCCGTA
>CAYUGP010000083.1:0-6564 GCA_964444315.1 uncultured Oscillospiraceae bacterium
CGTTCTCATGGGATGCCAGGCCAGGAAAAGGCTTACGGAAGGTTTCGATCAGAAGGACAGACAGGACGTGGCTGACGCCCTCAGGCAGGTGGAACTGGAAGACTTCTCCAAGAGGAGCTATCTCAGTCTGTCGGGCGGAGAAAAGCAAAGGGTCCTCATCGCAAGAGCCCTCGTTCAGAAGACGCCGCTGCTCATACTGGACGAGCCGACCAATCACCTTGATATAGGGAGCCAGATAAAGACCCTGAACCTGCTCAGGCACTCAGGGAAGACTATTGTGGCAGCGCTTCACGATCTGTCCATAGCCGCGAAGTATTGCGACAAACTGTTCATCCTTCAGGGCGGAAGGAACGTGACCGACGGCTCTCCCAAAGACGTCATCACCCAGCCCATGATCAGGAAGCTCTACGATATAGACGCATCCCTGTTCACCTATGAAGGAGAGCTTTATCTTCAGTACAAAAACGAATAACAGGGTATATACTTTTTTCATTCAAGTGAAAAGACCCGGGTCTTCACAGAAATCCGGGTCCTTTCTTATTTTTTCGTATTCTTCATTGTCCGAGATAGGCTTTTTGTATCTTGTCCGATTCTTTCAGTTCGGAAGCTTTGCCTTCCATCACTATCCTGCTTGTCTCCATGACATAGGCTCTGTCTGCTACATCAAGAGCTGCCGCAGCGTTCTGCTCAACAAGGAGTATCGTAGTACCTGACTCATTGAGCTCTTTTATGATGTCGAATATCTGGTCTACCAGGATGGGGGAGAGTCCCATGGAGGGCTCATCCAGCATCATCAGCTTGGGCTTTGACATGAGAGCTCTTCCCATAGCCAGCATCTGCTGTTCTCCGCCGGAAAGAGTACCTGCCACCTGACTGCGCCTTTCTTCGAGCCTTGGGAAGAGACCGTAGACTCTTTCGAAACCTGATTTTTCGTTTTCAGGACTTGAATAGGCTCCCATCTGAAGGTTTTCTTCAACGGTCATCTGCAGGAAGATACGCCTTCCTTCTGGCACCAGGGAAAGACCTTTGTTGACGATCTGGAAGCCTGGGACTTTCTTTAGGCTCTGTCCGTTGAAGACTATGTCTCCCGTATCGGATTTCAGCAGCCCGGCTATACAGTTCAGAGTTGTGGATTTCCCTGCGCCGTTGGCCCCTATGAGTGTCACTATCTCGCCCTCGTCAACGTGGAAGGAGACATTTCTTATGGCATGGATGCTGCCGTAGTACACGTTGATATTGTCAACTTTGAGCAGTTCTCCCATATCAGTCCTCCTTTCTTTTTCCGAGGTACGCTTCGATGACTTCGGGGTTACTCTGAATCTGCTCGGGAGTGCCCTTTGCAATTATCTGTCCGAAGTTCAGTACGCATATACCTTCACAGACGTTCATGACCAGGTTCATATCGTGCTCTATGAGGAAGATGGCGATATTGAACGTGTCTCTTATCTTTCTTATGTTCTCCATGAGCTCAGTGGTCTCAGCAGGGTTCATACCTGCTGCGGGCTCATCAAGGAGCAGAAGCTTAGGCTCTGTCGCGAGAGCTCTTACGATCTCAAGTCTTCTCTGTTCGCCGTAGGGCAGGGAGCCGGCTCTGTCGTTTGCCTCGTCCTGCATGTCGAATATGGACAGAAGCTCCATGGCCTTCTCCGTACCCAGCTTTTCCTGCTTACCGTATTTGGGAAGCCTCAGTATGCCGGAGGCAAAACCGTAGTTTATGGTGTGGCTCATGGCTGCCTTGACATTGTCTATGACAGACATGTTGCTGAACAGACGTATGTTCTGGAATGTCCTGCCTATGCCCATTTTGCAGACCTGAGGAGTGGTGAGTCCCTTAAGGTCTATTCCGTTGAGGAGCACCGTGCCTGCCGTAGGCTCATATACCTTTGTGAGCAGGTTGAATATGGTGGTCTTTCCGGCTCCGTTGGGGCCTATGAGACCTGTAATCTCCGTAGGTCCTATGGCTACGTCGAAATCCTGTACGGCGTGAAGCCCTCCGAAATCTATGCCCAGGTGGATGCACTCCAGGACAGGCATCTTGCCCGCGTCTCTTTCAGTGAAAAGGTTAGGGGATTTGCCCGGCACCAATGTTACTTTGTTAGCCATTTAGTTCCCCTCCTTCTGAGTTTGTTTCGCTGCTCTCCGTTCGCGGAATTTCTTCTTGAGCTTTCCGGTTACCATGTACCTGAAGCTCTGGACCTTCTTGTTGTTTGAAAGGACCATCACGAGTATCAGTACAACGGCATACATGAGCATGCGGTAATTCTCGAAGCCTCTGAGCATCTCGGGCAGGGCCCTGAGTATGACGGCAGCGGCGATGGATCCGAAGATGTTGCCCATGCCTCCGAGAACGACTATAACGAGTATTTCTATGGATACGTTGTAGTCAAAGCTTGCAGCCTTCACGTTTGCGAAGCAGTGTCCGTAGAGGACGCCGGCTGCGCCTGCAAAGAATGCGGCAATGACGAATACCGCCAGTTTATAGTGGGTAACGTTGATCCCTATGGATTCGGCTGCGATGCGGTTGTCTCTGATAGCCATTATGGCGCGGCCCTGAGCGGAGTTCTTGATGTTCATCATCACTATGACCGTCAGGAATACCAGTACCACCGCATAGGGGAAGAGGACTTTTGCTCCGGAATAGACATGACCAGTGTCAAGTCCTCTTGCTCCGCCGGTTATTTTCAGATTTGTGATAATAGTCTTGATGATCTCCCCACAGGCCAGGGTGGTTATGGCCAGATAATCGCCTCGGAGCCTCAGGGTAGGAAGGCCTACTATGAGTCCGAATACCGCTGCGACAAGGCCGCCGACAAGCATTGAAATTATGAACCTCAAAGGATCGGATACAAGGCCGTAAAGTCTTATGGATACAAGGCATCCGGAGAAAAGGCCTGCGGACATGAATCCCGCATGTCCCAGAGAAAGCTCACCGAGTATACCTACGACCAGGTTGAGGGATACAGCGAGCACTATATACATGAAAATAGGTATGAGCATGTTGGTGAACTGCCTACCGATATTTCCCGTATAAAGCATGGTTCCCAAGACTGTGAAAAAGACGGCCAGTGCGAGGAGCGTAATGAGGTTTCCGTAGTTTTTCTTTTTCATCTCTTACACCTTCTCCTGTATCTTTTTTCCCATGAGTCCGGTCGGCTTGACCAGAAGTACTATTATGAGCACGCCGAACACTATGGCGTTGGACCAGAGCGTCGAAATGTACTGTTTTGCGAACTGTTCGATGAGGCCGAGCACTATACCTCCGAGCATGGCTCCCGGAATGGAACCTATTCCGCCGAATACTGCGGCGGTGAAGGCTTTGATACCGGGCATGGATCCTGTCGTGGGAAGTATGTACACGTAGGTCGCACCGTAAAATGCGCTTGCTATGGCAGCCAGAGCTGAGCCTATGGCAAAGGTCACGGTTATGGTTCTGTCAGTGCTGATGCCCATGAGCTCAGCAGCTCCCTTGTCTTCCGATACGGCTCTCATTGCCTTGCCTATCTTCGTCTTGTTGATGAAGAGGTTTAGCCCAACCATGATACACGCCGTAACAGCCAATGTCAGAATGGTCATTCCGTCTATCTTTGTTCCGAGGATCTTGAAACTCTTAATCCCGCTGAAAGTAGGGTAAGCTTTCTGATCCGGACCGAAGATGATCAGCGCAAGATTCTGAAGGAGATAACTCACGCCTATGGCGGTGATAAGTATCGAAAGGGAAGGGGCCTGCCTTAGGGGTTTGTATGCAAGCCTCTCTATGATCACGCCTAAAAGGGCGCAGATTATGACGCCTACAAAAATACCCACGATAGGCGGAAGCCCGATACTCATTACGGCTACTATGCCGGAATAGGCGCCGACCATAATGATGTCTCCGTGGGCAAAATTGAGCATTCTTGCGATACCGTAAACCATGGAGTACCCCAAAGCTATCAAAGCGTAGATACTTCCGAGGTTAAGGCCGCTGATAAGTGTTCTGATAAATACTGTCATGATTACATGGCTTTCGCTCCGCCCGGTTTTTCCGAGCGAAGCGAAAGACTTGGTTTAAAAAGTATGAAAAAAAGTATTAGTTGATTGTTTTTAGATTATTTGCCGAACTCTGTGTCAACACCGTCGTTGTAGATAACTGCGGTTGCGAGCTTCTTAGTATTGCCGTCTGCGGTCCAGGTCATGTCGCCTGTAACTCCGGAGAAGGAGAGGCTGGTCATTGCTTCGGCAATTTTTGCTCCGGAGATCTCGGAGGACTTGGTCACGTTCATAGCTTCGAGAACTGCCTTGATAGCATATACTGCGTCATAGCCGTCTGCTGCGAACTGATTGGGAATCGCTCCGTCTCTCTTTGCTTTATATGCATTTACGAAGTTTACTACGTCTGGATCGGTGCTGCTTGCTGCGAAGGGTGTGAGCATGACTACGTTATTTGCTGTGCTGGGTGTTTCAACTTCTTCAAGTATACCGTCAAGACCGTCACATCCGAAGAAGTATGTTCCTTCTGCAAATACTGCATTCTCAGTTCCGTTCTTAGCCTGAGAGAGGAATGTCGCTGCTGCAGGTGCATAGAAGGGGATGAATATGACTTCTGCTTTTGAATCTGCAAGGGTGTTGATCTGTGTTGAATAGTCAGTCTCATCTTCTGTAAAGGATTGCTCCAGTACGATCTCTGTACCGTTGACGGCTGCCTGCTTTTTGAATGCTTCATAGAGGCCGATGGAGTAGTCGTTGTCGCTCTGATAGAACACTGCGACTTTCTTTCCGTCGAGGGTCGCCTTTACATAATCAGCTGCAGCTGTTCCCTGGAAGGAATCATAGAAGCAGATCCTGAATGCGTTGCTGCTTTCTTCGATACATGTGTCGTTGGATGCTGACGGGCTGATCATGAACATGTCGTCATCTTTAGACTCCGCTGCTACGGATGCCATCTCGCTGGACATTACCGTTCCGATGGAAACATCCATGCCCCAGTCCATGAGTTTTCCGTATGCGCTCTTTGCGCTTTCGGGATCTCCCTGGGAATCCTGGAAGTCGAATACGACCTTCATGCCGTTGATTCCGCCGGCTGCGTTGATCTCTTCTACTGCGATCTCTGCGCCGTACTTTACTGCGAGTCCGTATACGGCGTAGGGGCCTGTGGCTGCGCCGATTCCGCCGATATAGAGTTCATCATCGCCGTGACCGCCTTTTTTGCCTCCGCATGCTGCGAAGCTGAATACCATGGCAAATGCCAATACTACTGCTAAAAACTTTTTCATAATGATTGCTTTTCCTTTCTTACGAACACTTTTTGTGCCTTGAAAACAAATAAAATTAATATTTTTTGTTGTATTGCCCGTATTCTAATTGCTTTGGCCGGTATTGTCAAGCGTTATTTCTTTCTTTTTGATGAAAACTCTCATCAAATATATAGAAAATACTGAAAGTACGGTGAAAGGCGAATAATAATATATATAGAAGAAAACAATAATTCAGGTTCCGGAAAGGGATCTCATTGAAAAATATGCATCCGTTTTATACTATGCATACATTTTTTGCCGCCAGTTATGCGGTATTGTTGTGCTCTATATATAAATATGGTAGAGAATGTCCGCAGCTGTGTAAAGAAGGGCTTCTAACGCTTGAATTTCAAGGCCTGGAGATGGTCTTTTTTTTAGTGCTGATTTGTTGACAAATATTTTGAACTGTGATAAATTAACAAGCAATTTGATAAATTTTTAGTGTTTAAAGGCTAAAAAAATGCTGAAAAAGCATTAGGAGGTAAATTCTTATGAAAACACTGAAGAAGGTTCTCTGCCTCGTACTTGCAGTGCTCATGGTCGTAGGACTTGCAGCATGCGGCAAGAAAAATGCAGCGAACGACACTTATTCGATGATCGCGAACTTCGACATCACCACTCTGGACTATGTATATAACAACAAGTCCTCCAACGGTGACTACACTTCCAACTTCATCGAAGGACTTCTCACACAGGACAACCACGGCGTGCTCGTTGCAGGTATGGCTGAAAAGTGGGAAGCAAACGCTGATGCTTCTGAATGGACATTCACCATTCGTAGCGACGCAAAATGGTCCACAAACTCCGGAGAAGTTTATGCCGATGTTACAGCTCAGGACTTCGTAACAGGTCTTAAGCATGCATGCGACACAAAGTCCGAAACACTGAACCTTGTAAAAGGCATCATCGTAGGACTTGCTGAGTATGTTGACGGAACCGGTACATGGGACGAAGTAGGAATCAAGGCAGATGGAAACAAGCTCGTCTATACACTCACAGGTCCTTGCGGATACTTTGATGGTATGACAACATATTCCATCCTTTGGCCGATCAACGAAGAATTCCTTAATTCTAAGGGGTCTGACTTCGGCGCAGTACAGGCTGACTCCATCCTCTACAACGGATGCTATCTCCTGTCCTCTCTTGTTCCTGCACAGGAAGTAAGATTCGACGCAAACCCGAACTACTATGACAAGAAGAACGTTCACGTTCAGCACGTTGTAGTAACCTACACAAACGGCGAAGATCCCGCTCAGAACTACAACATGTTCAAGAACGGCGAAGTTACAGCCAC
>CAYUGP010000084.1:0-5247 GCA_964444315.1 uncultured Oscillospiraceae bacterium
GACCGCCTCAACGGAAGGCGCATGGGCCTGGAATCCACCGGAAGCGGAAGGCGCCAGTCCTATCAGTACGAGCCCACGTCCCGCATGAGCAATACCTTCATTCTGCCCGGAAAGGACTCCTTCGAGAGCCTCTTTGAAGGCATAGAGAGGGGCCTTTACGCAAGGAAGATGGGCGGAGGTTCCGTAAATCCCCAGACAGGCGAATTCAACTTCGCCGTCAATGAAGGGTACATGATCATAGACGGAAAGATAGCCTATCCCGTAAGAGGCGCAGCCCTCATAGGCAACGGAAGGGATATACTTCTGAACATAACGAAGGTGTCGGACAACCTTTCAAGGGGCCAGGGCATGTGCGGAAGCGTAAGCGGGTCCATACCCACAGACGTGGGGCAGCCGGCGATCCTTGTTTCCTCGATAACCGTAGGAGGTACTGCCAATGAATAGAGAACTTTGGATAAAGAAAGCCATTGAAGAAGGCTTCGAGAGTTTCGAGATATATCAGGACGTGGAAGAAGAGAAGAAGTATGCCTGGTACAAGGGAGAGATGGACAGCTTCGTCACGTCACACGTCACGGGCACTGCTTTAAGAGGTATATACAAAGGCAAGCTCGCCAACTATTCTACTGAGGACAATTCGGACGAACAGATGGACAGGGTCCTTTCCCTTATGAAGGAGCAGGCCATGGCCGTGACCTCCGAGGACGAAGTCTTCATAAGGGAGCCGGAGAAAACTGAGGAAGAGGATAATCCCCACGTATTCACCGTGCCTTCCGCAGACGAGGTAAAGGAGCTCCTTTCAGATATCGAAAAAAGGATACTCTCCTATGACAAAAGAGTCATATCGGTCAACGAGGTCGAATGGGAGGAGATAGTTTCGAAGAGAGAGATACTTAATTCCAAAGGTCTTTCCGTAAGCGACAGAAGCAGGATACACGTACTCATCGCAGAGTGCGCAGTCATGGAAAATGAGGAAGTGAAGGATTCCTTCGACTACAAGGCCGTCGAAAAGATATCCGATTTCGACAGGGAGGGATTCGTAAAGAAGATCTGCGATAAAGCTCTGAGCAAACTCGGAGCCACCTCCTTCAAGAGCGGCAGCTATCCCGTCATCATAGAAAAGGACGCCATGAGCGATCTTCTGGGCGCTTTCTGCTACCTCTACAGCGGAGACCTCATCAGCAAGGGCATCTCGCCTCTTCGCGATAAACTCGGGCAGAAGATCTTCAGCGAAAAGATAACGGTCATAGACGACCCCCGCTGCAAAGATTCCTATGAAACGGACAATTACGACGACGAGGGCTGCCCCACGAGGAAGAAGGAAGTTGTGAAGGACGGAGTGTTCGAGCTCGCGCTTCACAATTCCAAGACGGCTGCAAAGATGAACACGGTCAGCACCGGAAACGGTTTCAAGGCCGGATATTCTTCAAGCGTCGGAGTGTCGCCCCTGAACTGCTATATATTGCCCGGTGAAAAGAGCCTTGACGAGCTCATGGCCGAAATGGGAGAAGGCCTCGTCATAGACGACCTCGCAGGCCTTCACGCAGGCATAGACGCAGTCACAGGCAACTTCTCCCTGCAGTGCGCAGGATATCTCGTGGAGAAGGGCAAAAAGAGCCGCAGCATCAGCCTCATAACCATAGCGGACAATTTCCTCGAACTCATGAAAAAGGTGAGAGAAGTCGGCGGAGATCTGGAGTGGGGACTTTCGAACGTGGTCGCTCCCAGCATACTCTTCAGCGAGTGCGCCATAGGCGGAGAATAGGATCTGCGTCCGGCAGAGGATTTGTAGACCTGGGCCGCCTGTCATATGATGGCAGGCGGTTTTTTATTGCAAAACATACGTCGAAAACACAGAAATATGAATAATTATTCTCGCATATAAATATAGGAAGAGAATAGTACTCACCTGGGGTAAAAACGGCAGCTGGGCAATATCTTCGGGCTTTTGTTCAAATTAATATTGCGGGAGCTTTTTCTTTTGTAAAGATTGGATAAAATCGAAAAAAATTAACGGAACAAAACAGAAATTTTTGTTGCGTATTTTATACTTTTTCTGTATAATCCTTGCGGTAATTTGCCAAATGCCGCAAAAAATGGACAAAAATGACGCTTTTTGGGGCAAAAAATGACGATAATAAAATTAACATATATACATATTAATTACTGTATTCATTTCAGTTAAGAAAGGATTAATGAGATGAAGAAATTGAGAAAAAGAGTAGTAGTACTCGGATTAGTCTTCTCTCTGCTGATCTCACACGTCGTACCTGTGAAGATCTTTGCAGACGAGCTTGACGTTACGGAGCCTGCTGCAGTCGAAGCCTTTGAAAGTCCTGTGGAGGAAAAGGAAGAGGCTTTGACTGAGGAAGCGGCTGCGGAGGTCGAGTTCGAGGAAGTGAAGGCTCCCGAGATGCTGGCTGCGCCGACCGAGAACAAAGCCATACTCGACGATGACTCGGAAGATCCGGTCAAAGATAAGGATCCTGTCGTAATAGGCGGACCTATCGCAGTCGAGAAGGACAAGCCTGTTATGGCCGCACTCGTCGGCAGCACCAAGAGCTTCGTTTACGACGGCAATGAAAAAAGCTTCGGTCAGATCACCGCAGCTGATTATTCATTTACCTATTTCGTAAACGGCGAGGAAGTTGCAGCACTTCCCGAAGGCTTTACGGTATCGGTCGAGGCATACCGGTATAACGACAAGGATGAATTGGAAGAGTTCCTTCTTGATAAAGATGAGCTGAAAGGAACAAATGCAGGTGACTACATAGTCTATGTACGCCCTGTTATCGAAGGTTCAGCTTTCGGTTACTTTGCCGATAAGAGCAAGGAAGGTCCGATCGTTCTCTCCATCACACCCAAGCCTATCACTGTATACATTGACGGCTTGGATGAGTCTGTTGTTTATGATGGAGTGACTCACGGTGTAAGGACAGAACTTGTTTCGGGCGATCCGGAATATAACCTCAAGAACGTTTTTTCTAAGGCGGCAATGTCCAAGCTCCAGGGAATCGTAGATGTCGGACAATGGTCATTCGACCCAAAGAAAAATGACTATAACAAGATCTATTACAACGAGGATAAGAACTACACTGTCGACTTCCAGGGAAGGAACGTCGGAACAGTCACTGTAACAAAGGCTCCTTTGACCATCACATCTGAAAATGCAAGAATCGATTATTCCGAAGAGCCTGAAGGTTTCAAGTATGTTCTTGAGAAATATACAATAGAGGGCTTGACCAAAAGAGACAGTGACTATTTCAAGGAAGTAAGAAATTTCTGCGTAGTTACTGAAGAAGAGGTACTTGCAGGACAGACCACATTCAAGAATACATTCGAATATGATCTCGGACACTACGAGTATGAAGACGAAGACGGAGAGTGGTACCGCGTTGAAAAGAACTACGACGTGACAATAGTTGAAGGCGACCTTGAGTTCTATGACGGAACCAAGGAAGCTTATGTTGAGGTTTCCTACGGCAGAAAAGTTCCGGAAATCGTTTTCGATGGACAGGATCACTTCCTGAATGTCAACTCTGAAACCATAAAGTTTGAGACAAGCAACAAAAAGTTCGATCTTTCAAAGGTCCGCTTTGCTGCAGAGCCATACAGCGTAGGAGGCTCAGATGTCGGTGAGTATTCGACGAATATGACCGAGGATATGTTTGAGGTTACCGATTTGAACTATAAAGTGACGTTCATTGTCACAAACTCGAGTATGGTCATTACACCGAAGTCTGCTACGGTCAATATAATCATCACACACGCAAAGGAAAACTATACCGGCAGGGAGATCAGCGTTCCGGCATATGAAGTCGGAAAGATTGCATATGTCAAATCGGCTTCCGGCGAATATGATCCTGACGAGGATATGACAGGACCGGAGAATGCGGTGATCACCGGAACGAAAATAGGTGATTATACCGTAAAGCTTGACAGAGAAGCCTTTGTAAACAACAACAAGAACTTTAAGGTCACGTTCGCCTTTGACAGTGAAGACGATCCCACGCTTCGCATCGTTCAGCCGTCAGTCATTGTTACTGTTACGCCCAATGAGTTCACTGCTGTGTACGACGGCAATGAGCATACCATGGTCGTAAACGAAGACCTTAGCGTTCTTGTTGACGGCGTGCTTCAGAGCGAGAAGGCTTTCACTTTCACGTGCAATGAAGATTACGATACAAGCAATATAAGACTTAGAAAGCAGCTTGTCTTCAAAGGCACCGATGCCGGATGGTATACAGAAGACAGATGGCATTACTATCTCAATTCAAACGATCAGAACACCAATGTTGAGTATTCATTGGTCTCTGATATCGAGCTTCATATTGAGCCCAAGCCCGTGGCGATGGTCATCGATGATATAGAGATGTATTACGGCGATGAGATGCCCGAGCTTACTGCAAGCTTCCCAGGCGTTCCGGAAGGCAGCGAGCTTCCCGATTTCAACCTGACAATTAAGGATGCAACCAAGCCTCTTGGGGCCGGTGAATATGAGATCGAACTTGCTGAGAGACCTTCGAATATGCTCTATAAAGTATCGAACTATACGATCGACAAGACTCAGGTCACAAACGGCAAGCTTACAGTAAAGGCCCGTCCGGTTACTGTTACCGTAACAGGCGCTAAAAAGGCAGAGCTATATTATGCCGATAGATCATATACTTTGAGCGGATGGACTATAGAAGCAGACGATGATCTATACAAAACAAGCAATGTTGAAGGACCCAAAGTAGAGGATTACACCTTGACCGAAACAGAGATCGGAGAGTACCACATGGGTCTCAAAGCTGATCTGTTCAAGAACAACGATAAGAATTTTGACGTTTCTTTCGTTGTAGATGACGGAGTTCTCACGATACTTGAAAACGCTATAGGTCTCGAAGATTTGACTCTCAATGGATGGGAAGGTAAGTTTGACGGAAAAACTCATCCTGCCACATTGAATAAGACAAGCATTGAGGTTGGTGGCAAGACCTACTCAATCGAACCGATAGTTGTTTATACCCTTGATGGTAATACGTCCGCCGATGCTCCTGTACATGCTGGTGTTTACAAAGCGGAACTTAAAGGTGTAAAAGTCACAGGCGAAGACGGAATCGATGTGTCAGATGCATGTTTGTACATAGTGGAAACTAGGGAGACAGAGATCAATATAGCTACCATAAAATTCTATTTCATCATCCATCCTCAGAAAATGGTCGTAAAGTACAATGGAAAAACTTATAGAGATTCAAATACTGAATT
>CAYUGP010000084.1:5257-6384 GCA_964444315.1 uncultured Oscillospiraceae bacterium
GAATTTCCGATCCACGGAATAGTGTAATTTTAAAACTGTTCAACATGATCGATACTAGGGAGACAGAGATCAATATCGCTCCCAGAACAGTCTATGTCAGCATCCAGCCTGAGAAAAAGGTCGTAAAGTACAATGGTAAAACGTATCGAGCTTCATATACTGCAGTCATAACCGGTGATAACCTGGAGGAAGCTCCTTTCACCGAATCTGATATAGCATATGAGGGCAACGCTTATGTTGAGGCGTCATATTATACGGACGATTTTCAGGGCGGAGTCGGTCCTAAGAATCTTCTTCTTGACGAATCGAAGTTCAGCAGTGCCAATCCCGATTACACTGCAGTCTTCACAGTTCTTGGAGACAAGAAGATAGCTCTCGATATAATAGGCCGCAGCAATTCAGGAGACAATCTTGCTATCAAGTTGGATCTGACTTCTACAACACTTGAATACAACGGCGAAACGCAGGTCTATCACCCGTCACTGAACGGACAGACCGGAGGTCTTGTTACAGTCAATGTCACATCAACTAATCAGTATGCAAATTTCAAGAACTTCAGATTGGTCATAGATCTTGATAAGATTGCTATTAGTGGAAAAGACGCCAAAGAGTATTCATTGAATTGGGGTTCCATAAGTGCAGCTCTTGTATCAGCGGTTTGCACGGATACTGATTACACGAATCATGTAGGTGCATATCGCAACGGATATGATTTCAAGGAAGCTCTCGATTTTTATCCAACAAAATGTACACTGACTATAACTCCAAAGGAATTCACAGTTACAGTCAACGAAGGAATAGAAAAGTTATACGGAGATCCTGATCCTGATAGATTGACATGGATAACCGCAGAAGGAGTTCTTCCTGGAGACAATGTATTAAGTTTGGTAACCATCACCCGTGAACCCGGTGAAAACGTAAGGAAGAATGAGAACGGAGAGATAGTTGGGTACAAGATCACGGTCAAGGGCAAAACCAGTAGCAATGGTGGCGGTGGCGAGCAAAGCGACAGAAAGAACGGCGAAGCAGTAGTTCTTAAAAGCGGTCCCATCGAAGAAGTCAGACCCACTAATCAGTATGTAGATTTGATTGAACAACCGGAGTCTGAAGTTGTAATAAGACCAGAA
>CAYUGP010000085.1:0-6283 GCA_964444315.1 uncultured Oscillospiraceae bacterium
CGGTGAAATGAGGGCTGCAAAGAAACCTGCAATCGAACCTGTGGTCGTAACGATGCCTGTAACAGCCGGATTCTTTAATACGTAGTTTACGTAATAAACGAGCAGTACCTGCTGTACACCGTTGCAGTTCATAAAAGTACTGGAAAGGCAGAACCAAAATCCAGGTCCTTTAAGGCAGGCAAGCATGTCCTTAAACGGAACCTTTTCCTGCTTCGGCTTTTTAACTGCATCACTCTTATCGTCAACAGTTCCCACCTCATACTTTTTAGCTACATGGAGCATGATCATAGATCCAATAGGATATATGAGAGCAAAAATATAGCTTACCAGCATATACTGATTTCCGGTATGGGCAAGCTTGTCAAGAAGCGGAATAGCAACCAGTCCGTTAAGGATGCCTGCGGCAGTGGATCCGATGTTGGCTGCTGCTGTAAGGCCTACGGAATCCTTGGTATTCGTAGCCATAACGCCTACCAAAGCGCGGCTTGATGTCCAGGAAACGTTGTAACAAGTGATATGCAGGAAATAGATAACCAAAAGAAGTACTACATAGGTAACGTTAGACATACCTGCTGGCATCTTCCAGAAAAGCATACCCTGAAGAAGCATCATTCCCAGGTCACCTATAAGTATCCAACCTCTGTATCTGCCCATTTTGAAGCTTGTACTGTCTACCATAGCTCCGCAAAATGCCATGGATACCATCTTCATAAACTTTACTGCAGTATTGGCTGTTGCAGCAAGAACAGTCGGAAGACCGACGATGTTCGTAAGGAAGAACATCCAATACATGTTTGCGATATATCCGCCTGTACTTGTTTTGAACATACCGCCTGCGGCATACTGAGCCTTTTCAAAAAGACTCACACCGCTCTGATTTCTTTTTTCTTCGTCCATAATTACTCCTTATTATAATAACATTGACTAATGATAACTCTGAAAACAGCAAATGTCTACTAAATTTTTTATATTTCTAATTTTTCAAATAATTTTGGTCTGTTGTCCAATTATAAAAGTCTACATCAGTTTACTATATAGAAATCCTCAAATTTTTGATAATCACAATTATGAACATCTAAAAATATGCCCCCGCGGGGGCTTTTTTATTAATAAGTACCAACTTCTAATAATTGATTCCCAGTGTGTGTCTTGAGACGATTATCATATATGCAAGGCCGCCGGCAATCGCAAGGACTACCGCTCCTATCAACACTGCGAACAGCATGTTCTTCCATGTCGGAGTCTTTCTCGCTTCCGCCTGGGTCTTAGCCATTTTCTCGTTAATGGCGTCCATTCTCTCTTTGTCAAGGGGGTTTATCTTTCCCTCTTCATAGTCGCGTTTCGCCTTATCGTTGTCCAAAGACTCCCACGCTCTGGGGTTATTCATAAATGCTTTCATTTACAAACCTCTTATTACAACTTAAATACCGTTCTTGCAGATCAGTATGATTCACTTTGATATCTCACCGCCATATACTGATTCATCTCTCGTTTACATTCTCTAATGAGTTTTTAAATGCAATAAACACGGTAATCGGAAAACCTGTTATCAACAATCCATATATACCCATTTTCATCATGATACTGCTTTTGATTATGTACCCCAATATACCTGTTACATAACAAAAACAATCCAACGCTATCATAAAAATGAGTCTTTTGATTCTTTTGCTCTTGTTCATTGAAATCGTCTCCTATTTTTCTTTGATCAGATGAATAATCCCAGTTATCAACGTAAGCGGAATTGAAACGAACAGCAATCCGTAATGTCCGATCATCATCAGCACGTCAATACCCATTACTCTCCCGAATATCCCCACTGCCAAGAATATGTAGCAGGAGACCGCAGATGCCATAAAGGACCTCAGCAATGGTGTTTTATCCTTCTTTTTCTTTACAACATATGAGTACCTGTACAGCACCAGCAATGACGACAGCGCAAAGAACAGTATATATACCGGGTACGTCATCTTATTCAGTCTTTCTTCTGTCAAATACCTTCCCGGAGCGCCTATATCAATCATTACTGTAAGATCTTCTTCTATAGGCTTATTTTTTCCGTTATCGATCATGCTGTACCGAGCGACGGCTTTCACTCTTGTGTCACCATCACGTATAGTGTATTCGGCTACTGCCGGGACACTGCTGAACAGTTCGTCTGACGACAATTCTTTTTTAGCAACTTCCACCCATTCGCCATCTCTTTCAGCATATATGCTCGAAGAATATGTCCCTATGGCTCCTGACTGCACTTCGAAAGCTATTCTGTCTTCAGGGCTTAGGACTGCATGATAGCTGCGCTTCATGCTGAACAATCCTTTTTCACATAGCATTATCCGGTCTGCGGAAGGTTTTCCGTCTCCTCCGAGAGGCTGAAGCACTTCTCCAGAGTCCGTGCTCACATAGAAGAAGTATCCAATGAGGCAATGCGCTATTTCGTAAGTTCCTTCGGATACGTCCAGATCGACCTGCTCTGAACCAATAGCCCAGAGCGAATACCCTTCCCCTGCATCGTAATTGCTTTCAAGCGTATAGTCAGGATAAGCAAAACAGAGCGCAAAGGAAAAGACAACTACAAAAACCATCATCAGCGCCGCAATGCGCAGTACATGATTTTTTTTAAAACAAAGTCCAATCATTTTATTTTCCTCCTCTCCAAACCCATAATACAACTAATACTCCTGTCTAATTATAACATGCCCCCCGAAAAACAATATACTGTATATAATTCCCAAAATTGAACACAATCAAATAGAAAAGAGCTCCGAAGAGCTCTTTCTATGATCCGTTGTTTGTTTGAATAAACTGATGATTATTCAGCAGCAGCCTGCTTTGCAGCTTCCAGCTTGGAAATTCTGTACTGCTCGATCTCTTTTTCATCCAGCTTGTAGAAGAGGATGAGGAGTGCGCCGAGGATGTAGAAGAAGCAAGGCGGGAATGCCATCATCTTCATGATTCCATCAAGTACCTTTCCTTCAGGAACTGTTCCGGAAACATAACCTACAGCAACAAGACCGAATGTGGATGCAGCTGTGGAGATGAGCATACCGATACGAATCGTAAGTCCCATCATGGACTGTACGAAGCCCTTAGCAGAAGCATATCCCTGCATTTCGTCCCAGTCTGCGATATCGTTTGCCATGGCAACCATTGCTGTTCCGATAGGTGTTGTAACAAGAGTTGTGATAACTCTCAGCAGGAGGAACAGAGTGGCGTTTGTTCCGATGAAGTAGTATACAGCATAGAGGAGTCCTCCGATGAAGAGGCACCAGAAGTATACGTTCTTCTTTGTTGTCTTAGAGCAGATCCACGGTGTGAGCAGAGACATTACGAATCCTGCTACTGAGCCGAGGGATGTTGCTGTCGTTGCAACGGTCGGTTTCTGCAGTACATATGTCGTATAGTATACGAGGAGCATCTGCTGGAATCCGCCTGCAGCGTTCATGATCGTGGAAGAAATGAGATAAGGGGCGCCGGGACCATTGAAAGAAGCCATCATTTCCTTGAAGGAAACCTTTGCCTTCGGAGCTCCCTTTCCTGCTACTGCCTCATTGTACATGTCACCGTTCTCATAAGGTGCGGAGACTTTCATCATTGCGATGGTTCCGGGGATGAGAAGTACAGAGAATACCAGTGTCGCGAACATATACTGAAGTGAACCTTTTGATACGAACCAACCCATTACGATAGGTGTGATTATTCCGTAGAGTATACCGGCTGCCGTAGAACCGATGTTAGCAGCTGCAGAAAGGCCTACGCCGTCAACAGAGGTCTTTGCCATAACACCGACAAGAGCTCTGGATGCTGTCCAGGAAATGTTGTAACCAACCTGCTGGAGGAAGTACAGAACGAGGAGAACGATAACGTAAGTAATCTCATTCTTATAATCCCACTTAAGGAACAGAATTCCGGTGAACAGTAACAGAATAATGTTACCGACGAGGAACCAACCACGATATTTACCCCATTTCATGGGTTTGGTTCCGTCAATGATAGCTCCGGCAACTGCCATAACTACTGCTTTAATAGCTGTGACAGCTGTTGCCGCAGTTGCTGCTAAAGGTGCGGAAACACCGGCAACAGTGGTGAGGAAGAACATCCAGTACATGGAAAGGAATGTTGTACCACTTATCATGTAAGTGAACATACCGCCGTATCCGTACAGTATCTTTTCCCACAAGGTAACGCATTTATTTTCAGACATTTCTTACCTCCTAACAATAATAACAATAATTACTATTTGCCTTTCGGCAGAGACAAAGGAGGATCAATCCTTTGCCCTATTAAACAACCATTTCGGCTGATTTAATCGTCGTCTCTTCTGATATAGCCTTTTTTGTACTGCTCAAGCTTTTTCTCTTCAGTCATGTGAGCGTTGACCGCCATCTGGCATATCCCTGCAAATTTCTGGGTCTGGCCCCATACGACCAGAGCGCAGCCTATCTGTATCATAGTAAAAATCGAAGTGTTCTTAACGAATATGGACGTGGCTATTGCGACCACAGCCGCTCCGAACAATCCGATCAGGCAGGACTTTCCCTCCTTCGATCTGCATATTTCTTTAAAAATCTCCCAAGTCATCAAGGTACCCCATCAACTAAAATTTAAAGTTCATATTAGTTTAACACACATACAACAATTTTTGCAATTGTTATTTTTGCAAAAATCGATCAAATATACAACTGTATAATTATCACTATTGCACACTCATCCAATCGTGCCGTCAAATTTTAAATTTTATAAAAAATCAAATATTTGTAGACCTCGCGAAGAAAATAATATAAAATGTTAGATGAACTTAGGGTCGGAGGATATTTCTTGCACATCTCTCCTCCGGCAACTTATGTAGGAGAAAGGAATCATTGTATGACAAACGAAGAATTAGTAATGCAGAGAAGCAAACTGATCAGGGACGCTTCCGGATTCAGACAGATACCGGACAGAATACCCATGATTTCGTTCTACGTGACCTGGAAGATCATTGACGCAGGTTACAGGCTCACCCAGGCTCTTGACGACTACGAGATTCTCACGGAAGCCCAGCACATCCATCAGGAAAGATATAACTGGGATGCCATCGTAGAAATGGGGCAGAGAAATCAATATAAGCTTGTACAGCATCTCGGAGCTTCGTATTATCACTATAACGATGAAGCTGCAGCAGTCGAGTACACGGACTTCCCCATTATGAGCCATGAGGAGCTCCCCGAATTCGCTAAGAATCCCAAAAAATTCATCTGGGAAAAAGCAATGAAGTACAAATTCGGAGATGTCTGGAACGAAAACACAACTCTCGAATTTGTCCAAAAGATGGTCGACATCAACAGTGAGTTCGGCAAATTCGCTTTCGGCATCATGGTAGATATGCACGACAATTACGGACTCCCCTGGTCATCAAGATTCAATGTGCCGGGTCCCATGTACGGTATTGAGTTCATGATGAATCAGGCAAGAGGAATCAAGGGCATATCCATAGACATGAGAAGAGACACACAGTGGCTCAAGGACGCTGTTGAAGCCTATGACCAGATCTATTACTATCCGGGTCTCGAGGCAGCTAAAAAGGCTCCTGCAGGAATCCAGGAAGACGCCACCTTTGATACCGGCAACACCCTCCTCGTCCATTCAATAATGAGCCAGAAGCAATTCGACGAACTGTATTGGCCCAAGCTTAAACCCCATCTTGATGTTATCGAAGAAAAAGGCTGGAATACGAGAATGTTCACCGAAGCATCCGGGAAAGTTCTTTGGGATTACCTCAGAGATTACAAGAAAGGAACTATCACGCTTCATGTCGACCAGGATGACATTTTCGAACTCAAGAAGATGCTCCCCAACTGCTGTATGATGGGCGGCATGAGAAATACAGTCCTAGGGACCAAGAGCGTTGAAGAGTGCCTCGATCTTGCCAAGAAATGCTGCGACGAACTCGGCTATGACGGTGGCTACATTATGTCTCAGGACAAACTCGGATCTTTCGCAGCAGACGGTAAGTACGAGAACATAAAAGCTGTAAACGACTTCGTACGCGAATACAGTAAAGTAAGATAGAGAGGATCAGGAAATGTCAAAAGAGTTTGATTTCACAAAATATCCCGAAGGTGTTGAATATTTAGCTGAGCACCTGACACTGCCCATGGAAGGGAAAGAAGCAAGAGAAGCATTTGTCTTCGGTTTCATTAAGGGAGTAATCAGTCTGTAATAGAACTTACAGTAGCGTCGGAGCTTAAGCTCCGGCGCTTTTCTGTTGGCAATGAATAGTTTTTTCGACATACCGCGGATG
>CAYUGP010000086.1:0-6192 GCA_964444315.1 uncultured Oscillospiraceae bacterium
CCAGCAGGGGTCCCACGAGGAGCTCCTCAAAGAAGACTGACTTTACAGCACCCTTGTCAGACAGCAGGAGATACTTGAAAAAAGAGGAGAAAGGAAGGTCTTTGCCGATGGATACGAAGAGTAAAATGGGCATAGGGGAAATAACCGTAAGGCTTTTCAGAAAGGCCGCGGCAGCCAAAAAGCTCCTGATCCTCTCCACCCTTTCAAGCATTTTCAACAACATATGCCACGTGCTGCTTATGATGTTCGGTTCGTGCACCGTGCTCTTTTGCTTCGGCAAGCTCGGAGGATCGCTCAGAGGCTGGCTCACAGGCATGCTGCTTTCTGCCATAGGGATATTCATTTTCAGATACGGCGAAGGCGTCATATCGCATACGGCGGCATATTTCCTTCTGGCCGATATGAGGGTCAAACTCTACAGGCAGCTCAGGCGGCTTGCACCTGCCTGCCTTGTGGACAGGAAAAAAGGCGACTTGCTTTCCATAGCCGTGGGCGATATAGAGACCATAGAGAGGTTCTTTGCACACACCATAGGACCTTTGTTCATAGTCATACTGCTTCCGGTGATGACCATCGTCTTTGCGTTCATAGTCCATCCCCTGTTTGGATGGATACTGATCCCCATCTATCTTGTGGTCTCAGTGATCATACCCCTTCTTTCCCTAAAGTCGGGAAGAAACATAGGGATGCGCTACAGGTCCGAACTGGGGCAGCTGAAGACTCTGACTCTGGAGAGCGTCCAGGGCATACGGGACATACAGATATTCCGCTACGGACAGAGACAGAAGGAAAAGATCATGGCGAAGAGCAAAGAGATAAACCGCTCCGCTCACGCCATGATAATGTATAACCAGATAGTGACTTCACTCCCGACGTTTTTCATATATCTGGCAAGGCTTTCCATAGTGCTCTGCGCCCTCTGGCTCGGAGCAAGGCAGGAGCTCAACAGCTCCATGGCCATAATGCTTTCCTTTATAGTCAGCGCTTCGTTCTCTTCGACATCGTCGCTCATGGGTGTCATGTCCAGCCTCATCGAGACCTATGCATCCGCAGAGAGGGTATTTACGATCGAAGATACGGTCCCTCAGATCAGCGATCCGGAGGAGCCTGAAACGCTGGACAGAATAAAGGACATTGCTTTCGACAACGTTTCATTTGCCTACGACCGGAAGACCGGAGATGTGCTTAAGGATATAAACGTAAGGATAGGTGAGAAAGAGAAGGTGGGCATAGTCGGCTTCAGCGGAAGCGGAAAATCCACTTTCCTGAGGCTCCTTCTCCGTTTCTGGAATCCGGACAACGGAAGCATTTCCGTCAACGGGATACCTATAGAGAAGTATTCCGTAAAGAGCATATACAGCAGGATCGCCGAACTTGAGCAGGACACCTTCCTCTTCAACGATACCATAAGAGCCAATATCGCCATAGGAAAGGACGGGGCTTCCGATGAAGAGATAGAGGAGGCTGCAAAAAAGGCGGGCATCCACGAGCTCATAATGACGCTTCCGGACGGATATGAAACACAGATGGGCGAGATGGGAGACAGGCTCTCCGGCGGGGAAAAGCAGAGGATAGGCATAGCCAGGGTCATACTCAGAGATCCGGACGTGCTCGTTATGGACGAACCCACCAGCAATCTCGATATACTCAATGAGCAGAGCCTCCTTTATACCCTCAAGGAAAGCTGCGAGGATAAGATGATAATAATAGTATCCCACCGTACGTCGACACTGACCGACTGCAGCAGGATATTCAGGATACAGGGTGGAGAGATGTATGAGGTGGATCAGATATGATAAAGCATTTTGATTATGAGACCAAAGGCACCTGCTGCACTGCGATACACATCGATGTGGAAGATGATAAGGTCGTGAAGGTGCAGTACGACAGGGGCTGCCCGGGCAATATCCAGGGCATAATGCGCCTTGTTGAAGGTATGGAAGTGGATGAGGCTATAAAACGCCTTGACGGGATCCAGTGCAAGGACAGGGGCACGTCATGCCCCGACCAGCTTGCCAGAGCGCTCAAGCAGATGCGGGAGAACTGATCGATCATCGTAGTGACCTTTGCAGAAAACATACAGAACACCGTCTTGCGCAAAGACGGTGTTCTTTTACTATACAACGAATTGTCCTCTTATGTTTTGAAAGGCTCGGGCTCAGTCTTCGATTAGATCGTGGGCTTTCATTGTGCCTTCCTTTTTCTGTGCAAAAGCGCGGTCCAGTTTGGCCTGATACTCTGCATTTCTTCTGTACTTCTCAAGCTCTGCATACTCCTTCTCGGAAATGAGTACCACGTTTTCGTTTCTGGGGCGGGAGATTATGACGACTTCGCCTTTGTACACTCTGTCACAAATGTTTTTAAAATCGTTTTTGACTGTCGTTCCGCTTAAAGCTACCATGATATCCTCCGGTACGATGCTGGTATTCAGCTCAAAATTAGTATCAAATATCATATTGATTATACTCCCATTTTCTGTACTGTCAATTCTCAGCGCACACGGTGCAGCTTCAGGCTGAAGGGTTTTTCTTCGGAGAGAGCGGTGTCTGAAGCCCAGGGGTCGCCTTCCATGGTCTGGCTATGGTCTTCCGGGCCGCCGTAATAGAAGACGAGCCTTACGGGGCATTCGAAGTGGAGGAGCACTGACTCCTCCATGGAGGCTGTCCTTTTTCTTCCTATGGTGTAGAGGGCGCCGCTCCGGCTCTCGTCATTTACGTTTATGGTCACTCCGCTTTTGAAATGTCCTTTACAGTCCTTTATCTGGGAAGGGTGCACCAGAGGCGGGCTGATCCATCCTGGATCGGCTTCGGAATAAAAGCCATGGGATAGGTGGCACCCGCCTATGAGAGGATAGACCTCATATATGTTCCTTCCGTAGTTGTAGTCCACCAGGGGTATGGTCACGCTGAGGCCGTCGACATAGTCGTTGAGGGTCCGGGCGCAGATCACGGGTTTCAGCATGAAGGCCATGTCCATGGTGCCGGGCCCCGTGAATCTGTAGGCAAAGCGATCAAAATCCACGCAGCTGACCTGGGAAGGCCTTTCCAGCCGCACCTTAAGATCGGGGTGCTCCTTAAGGGCCCTGACCACCTCTCCCGGCAGGGTGTAGGCAAGGAGTGCGGTGCCCGTGCAGACAGGATCGCCCTCCTCTATGCTGCTGTCATAGATGCGCGCAGAGCCTCCGTTTGCCGACAGGTACCAGTACCCTTCCTCGCTGTGCCGGAAGCTGTTGGACCAGAATAGGTTCGCCGTGTATACGTCGACCCTTTCGTCAGCATATGCCTGCGCGGAAACAAAAAGTCCCGCAAAAAGGATCGCGAGACTTAGTATCGGTATTATCTTTTTCATTTATCCCCCTTGTATACCCACAGATATCATATTCCAGATATTGGGAATTGTCAAGGGGGTATCCTATCCCATGTAGAGGTTGTTCGATGAGAACTCAGCGTCGCAGGTGGCGTCTATGCCGAGGTCGTGGAAGACCTGGGCGTCACGGTCTGAGAGTATGGCCGTGCAGTGGGCCGTGCAGCCTCTGAGGTCCTTGAGCTTGTCGACTGCCGCTTCTGCCATGGGGTTGGTGACGGCCGATATGGCGAGAGCCGAGAGGACTTCGTCCACGGTGAGGCTCTCCTTTTCCTTGTGAAGGGCTCCGGCTTTCAGGCGGTGCATGGCGTCGATGACTTCTCCTGATACCAGCAGCATGTCGTCATCGTATCCGCAAAGGGCTTTCACTGCGTTCAGAAGGAGCGCTCCGCCTGCAGCCATCCTGTGGCTCGACCTTCCGGTCACTATCTTGCCGCTGGGCAGTTTCATGGCCATGACCACGCAGTTTTCATATTTCTTGTTCTGGCTGATCTTGTATTCTTTGTAGTCCCTGGCGGGCTTTACGGTCTCTCTGTACTTGTCGTTGAGGCCCATGTCGTCCATGAGGAGCTTGGATCTCTGCAGAGTCTCTTCGTCGGCTCTGCCCTTCTTGTAGTCCACGCAGGTCATGAGATATCTTCTCACCACTTCCTGCTTGCAGGCTTCTACGACCACCGCTTCGTCGGTTATGCAGAAACCCACCCTGTTGACTCCCATATCCGTAGGTGACTTGTACTCCGATTCTCCTCCGGTTATCTTTTCTATGATCCTTCTCACAACGGGGAACATCTCTATGTCCCTGTTGTAGTTCACGGCGGTGATGCCGTAGGCTTCCAGGTGGAAGGGGTCGATCATGTTCACGTCCTTGAGGTCCACGGTGGCAGCCTCGTAGGCTATGTTCACCGGGTGCTTGAGGGGCAGGTTCCAGACGGGGAAGGTCTCGAACTTGGCATACCTTGCGGTCTTTCCTCTCCTGTACTCGTGGTAGAGCTGGGAAAGGCAGGTGGCCAGCTTTCCGGATCCCGGGCCCGGGCCGTTGACCACGACCAGAGGTTTGGTGACCTCTATGTAGGGGTTGGCGCCGTATCCTTCTTCGGATACTATGAGGTCCACGTTGGTGGGGTAGCCCTTGGTGAAATAGTGCTTGTAGGTCTTGATGCCGCTTCTTTCCAGCTTGTTGATGAAGTTGTTTACGGCGGGGTTGTCCTCGTATCTGGTGATGACTACGGAGTTGACGGAAAGGTCATAGCTTCTGAACATGTCTATGAGCCTGAGCACTTCCAGGTCGTAGGTGATGCCGAAGTCCTGACGGGTCTTGCTTGCGATAATATCTCCCGCATATACTGGGATGATTATCTCCGCGTGCTCCTTCATCCTTGCCAGCAGTTTTATCTTGGCGTTCTCGTCAAAGCCCGGAAGGACTCTCGCCGCGTGCTTGTCCTGGACAAGCTTTCCTCCGAATTCCAGGTAGAGCCTGGTCTCCTGATCGTTCCCTATCCTCTCGAGTATGTATTTCGACTGTTCCTCGAGGTATTTTTCCGCATCAAAACCTGTTTTCATAACAATATATGGTATCCTTTGATATGTGATATAACAACTTCTAGATTATATCAAAAACGGAGCAGCAGTGGATACAAATCTTTGTTTTTTTCAGAAATATTATCGAATATTCCCCCTGCGGCCGCCGGGGAGGAGCCGGGCTGACGGAGGCCCTGAAAATGTTCATTTTTCAACATTTTTTGCTTGCAATTTACCCGGTGCGTGGGTATAATACCCTTTGCATTCGTCTTAAACAATGCTCTCTGCCGGAAGAGAGATCCGGCCAATCAAGACCATAGGGAGGTGAAGAAATGAATAAGTACGAGCTGATGGTTATCATCGATCCTGCTCTGGAGGATGACAAGAAGGAAGCTGCGGTTGAGAACGTAAAGAACATCATCGCAGAAGCCGGCGAAGTGTCCGCTACAGACGTATGGGGTCTCAGGAAGCTTGCTTATCCGATTCAGAAGAAGACAGAAGGTTATTATGTAGTGATGCAGTTCACTGCAGAGCCGGAGCTTCCGAAGGAACTGGACAGAAGGCTTCGTATCGCTGATGCGTATATGAGACACATTATCGTATGTAAGGACGAGAAGTAGGAAGAGGTAAACTTATGAATTCAGTATCTTTGATCGGAAGACTTACAAGAGATCCGGATGTGCGTTACAGCGCAGGCAGTCAGACAGCAGTCGCAAGATTCACCCTTGCCGTTGACAGACAAAGAGCTGCCAAAGAGGGTGAGCAATCAGCAGATTTTATCAGCATAGTATGCTTCGGTAAAACTGCGGAACTCGTAGAGAAGTATATGTCCAAAGGACGTCAGGTAGGAATCACCGGGCGCATCCAGACCGGCTCCTATGAAAAGGACGGTCAGAAGGTATATACGACTGATGTAATCGCAGACAGAGTTGAATTCTTAGACAGAGGGAACTCAGGCTCCGAGAGCTACACACAGAAAGTGGACGACAATCCCTTTGACGACCAGGTCCCGGCTGGGTTCGCAAAGCTCACGGATGACGACATCCCGTTCTAAAAGATCCTTAAATGACAGGAGAACAAAATGGAAAGAGATAATCAGAGAAAAAAGAGCTACAGCGGCGCACGCAGAAAAAAGGTTTGCCAGTTCTGCGCTGACAAGGAAACCGTTGTTGACTACAAAGACGTGGAGACACTCAAGAAGTACGTTTCCGAAAGAGGAAAGATCCTTCCCAGAAGGATCACAGGAAATTGTGCAAGACATCAGAGAGCACTTACAGTTGCCGTTAAGCGTGCTCGTCACGTTGCACTTAT
>CAYUGP010000087.1:0-6091 GCA_964444315.1 uncultured Oscillospiraceae bacterium
CACCTTAAGGCGCGGAAGCGCCGTCAATATCACCGTATCTAAGGGTGAGAGCGGCGGAGGATCAGAACTTTTCAGGATCAACGTCGTGGGTATGAAACTGGATGATGCCATCAAGGCCATAACATCCAAGGGCTGCAAGTACACGGTCAACTACAGAGAGGACTATAACTCCGGTATAGACAGGGGATGTGTCCTTTCCCAGTCGCCTTCTGGCCAGGATGAAGTGACCAAGGGCACGGAGTACGTCCTGACGGTGCGCTCTACCATAAACGAAGAAGAACAATACATCAATCTTGTTATAGATCTTTCGGATTTCAGTACAGGCGATCACTATATAGCCATAATCGTCACTGACAATTACGAGAACAAGAACGGAGTCACCCAGTGGCCAAGGGAGACCATGACCAAGACCCACGGCATGAACTCCGTTAATTACGCCATACACGGAAGAGGCATAGGAACTGCAGTAGTCGTCATCGATAACACCACCTACAGCTATACGGTGAACTTCGATGAAGGAACATTTGAGATTAAGGACTGATGACTGGAAAGCTCATTAAGGGGATAGCAGGTTTCTACTATGTCTATTCCGGAGGACAGATCTATGAATGCAAAGCCAGAGGCAAGTTCCGCATCAAGGGCCAGACGCCCATGGTGGGGGATATTGTGGAGCTTTCGCCTGACGATGCATCAACTGCATCGGATCCTTCCATGCTTGCAGGCACCGTCGATGCCATACTTCCACGCATGAACGAATACGACAGGCCACCGGTAGCCAATGTGGAAGTCTGCGTCATAGTGGCGGCCGCTAAAGACCCTGAACCTCTCACCTATGTCATAGACCGCATGGCCGTGGCTGCGGAGACAAAAAATTCGGATATAGTCATCTGCATAAACAAGGAAGATATAGCTTCTGCCAAGGATATTGCAGAAATTTACGAAGGCATTTATCCCGTATTCTGTGTATCTGCTAAAACCGGAGAGGGCATAGAAGGGCTTAAAGCCGCTCTTGCGGGCAGGCAGGCAGCTCTTGCAGGGCCTTCGGGCGTGGGCAAGTCGAGCCTTACCAACGCTCTTCTGGGTGGAAATGCGCAGGTGGGGGAGATATCGAGAAAGACCCAAAGGGGCAAGAACACCACCAGGCATTCGGAGCTTTTCGTCACGGGAGATATATTCCTCTTCGACACACCGGGATTCACGTCTTTCGATACTCCTGAGATGGAGGAGACGGAGCTCATGCACTGTTTCCCGGAGTTCAGGGAGTACCTTGGCAAATGCAGATTCGACAACTGCATGCATATGAGCGAACCGGAATGCGCCGTCAAAGAGGCGGTCTCCGAAGGAAAGATAAAGAAAAGCAGATATTCATCGTACAAGACTATGTACAAGGAACTGAAGGAAAGAAAGAGGTATTAACATGGCTGTACTGGCACCGTCCATACTTTCAGCGGATTTTTCAAAACTTGCAGATCAGGTAAAGCTCATAGAAGAAGGCGGAGCGGCCTTCGTCCATATGGATGTTATGGACGGACATTTCGTTCCCAATATCACTTTCGGAGGCCCTGTGGTAAAGAGCCTGGCAGGAAAGACGTCCCTTCCTTTTGACGTGCATCTGATGATAGAGCACCCGGAGCAAAGACTTGCCGATTTCGTCACGGATCAGACGGAATACATAGTGGTGCATCAGGAAGCCTGCGAGCATCTTGACAGAGTGATACACCAGATAAAGGAGCTTGGATGCAAGGCCGGAGTTGCTCTTAATCCTGCGACGCCAGTATCTACCCTGGAGTGCATACTCGGAGAAGTTGACCTTGTCCTCGTCATGAGCGTCAACCCCGGATTCGGCGGACAGAAGTTCATACCATATACTACGCTCAAAGTCTGCGAGCTTGACGAGATAAGAAACGATGAAGAACTTGACTTCCTCATCGAGGTCGACGGGGGAGTCACCCTTGCAAATGCGGAAATGCTGGTGGAGAGTGGAGCAGACATACTGGTAGCAGGATCTGCCGTGTTCGGTGCAGAGGACGTAGCCGCAAGGTGCAGGGAGTTCAACGAGATCATAAGATAAACGAAAACAGAGTTTAGAGGCAAAACAAAAACCCGGGAGACACATTCCGGGTTTTTCAATGCGCATTTAACTTATACGCTTGTGGGGACGGGTGAGATTACTCAGCTTTTGCCTTGTTGTAGGCGAGTGTCATTCTGGAAACCTTACGGGAAGCGTGATTCTTATGTATGGTTCCCTTTGCTGCAGCCTGCATAAGCTTCTTCTCTGCGAGACCGAGCTTTTCCTTTGCCTTATCGAAGTCTTCTGCTGCGAGTGCAGAATAGAAGTTCTTGATAATTCCCTTAAGGCTGCTCTTTACACGTCTGTTGTAGACGGTCTTCTTGTTGATGACACTGATTCTTTTCTTTGCCGATTTGATATTCGCCATTGATAATTCACCCCACTTTCGTTAAATATCAACGCAGATAAGATACTACATGAATGCTTATTTTGCAAGAAATATTTAAAGTTTTTCTGCGATTCTGTCTAATATCTCCTCTGCACTTGTTATACGGTATTCAAAACCCGCTGCAAGGGCAGGAACAAGGTCCTCTGAGACGTATCCATCGGACAGCACGTCCATGGTCGCCTGCTCCAGTCTGTGGGCAAAATCAATGAGTTCGTAGTTTTTGTCCATTTCGCCTCTTTTTCTTAAAGCTCCGGTCCAGGCAAAGATCGTGGCCGTAGGATTAGTCGCTGGTTTTTCACCTTTAAGGTATCTGTAATAGTGGTCTGTGACCGTACCGTGGGCAGCCTCGAATTCGTATTTCCCTTCGGGATTGACCAGAACAGATGTCATCATGGCTATGGATCCGAAAGCTGCGGATACCAGGTCGCTGAGTACGTCTCCGTCGTAGTTCTTAAGGGCCAGCACATATCCTCCGTCAGAGGTCATCAGGGCTGCCGCTGCGCTGTCTATGAGGGTATAGCCGTATCTTAAGCCTTCCTTTTCGAAGCGTGCCTTCCAGTTCGTTTCGTATTCTTTGTTAAATACATCTATGAACTCCGTATCGTAGGCTTTGAGTATGGTGTCCTTTGCTGCGAACTTAAGGCTCTGCTTTGTATCCCATGCATACATGAAGCAGGCCTTTGCGAAGTTCTCTATGCTTTCCGTGAGATTGTGTTCGCCTGAGAATACCGCAGGTCCGTCGGTCTTTTTGATGAGCCTTTCGTGCACGGTGCCTCTTTCGGAAGTAAAGACCAGCTTGCACTCGCCGGGTTCTTCGACTTTAAAGTCTGCTGCAGCATATATGTCCCCGTATGCATGCCTTGCAATGGTGATGGGCTTTGTCCATTTCCTTACGGCAGGCTGCAGGAAAGGAGCGCATATGGGCTCCCTGAACACGGTGCCGCCCATTATGCTTCTTATGGTCCCGTTGGGAGATCTCCACATCTGTGTGAGCTCGGGATACTCTTCCATGCGCTGCCTGTTTGGCGTTATGGTCGCGCACTTGACTGCGACTCCGTATTTAAGAGCCGCATTGGCTGCATCTTTCGTCACCTGGTCTTCCGTGGCATTCCTGTTCAAAAGCCCCAGATCGTAATATTCCGTCTTAAGATCCACGAAGTGGAGTATGAGTTTATCTTTGATCATCTGCCAGAGCACTCTGGTCATCTCGTCCCCATCCATTTCGACGATGGGGACCGTCATTTTTATCCTGTCCATTGTATGTCTCCGTATATGCTTTTTTTGATATATATGTTCCTTTATTTTCCGTATCCTGCTGCGTAATAGTTCATGAGGCAGCCTTCTGTAAGTATAAGTCTTTCTTCGGAGGAGAGGTCGCGGCAGTAAAGCCGGATATTTCTTTCCTTGCCCTTTGAGAAGAGCTTTCCTTCGAACTCTTCTTTTCCGGCAAGTATGCCTTCTCTAACTCCTTCAACAAAGAGCCAGTCTCCTTCGCTGAAATCGAAGGGCTCGCCTTGATCCATGGTGAAGGGCACTATGCCCCAGTTGATGCAGTTGGATCTGTATCTCTTCGTGGCGTAGTCATAGCAGAGGTTTGCAAAGCCTCCGAGGACTTTCTGGCAGCTGGCTGCCTGCTCTCTGGCAGAGCCGTCGCCGGGTCTTTTTGAGACTATGCAGCTTCCGATGCTCACCTTATCTGCAGAAGAGCCGCCGGTTTGCAGTATTGCAGTGACTTCTTCGGGGAGAACTGCTGAAGCTGCTATCTCCCTTACATCCTTGCTTGCCTGCACATAGCCCGGGACACGCCTTGAGAGGGCAAAATCACTCAATTTCACGGGGTTTGAGCGGTAGCTCGATGTTTCTCCCGACGGGATCAGTTCATCCGTCGTAGTGACCGGATCGTCTATTACTGCGCAGAATCTGACGAGCAGGTCGTCCTTCATCTTAGGCATCTTGGGCCAGTCGGTGATGTTGGGTCCAAGGCGCAGCTGAGTTTTGGGCTTTGGATTCCCGAAACCGAAATAGCAGCGCTTATCATATATGCTGCCGTCGTAGGAGTAGGGATGTTCCTTTTCTTCATAAGGTATTTCGCTTGCTGCGGTTATGACGCCGCCTCTTAGTGCCGTTGCAGCTATGGATCTTGCATCCATGAGGGCAACTGCCGCCATCTGTCCGTCAGAGGGCCTTGAGCCTTCGCGGTTCGGGAAATTCCTGGTCGCATGCCTTATGGAAAGGGTGTTGTTTGCAGGAGTGTCTCCGGCTCCGAAGCAGGGACCGCAGAAGCAGGGCTTCATGACGGCTCCGGCCTCTGCCAGCTTTGCGGATATGCCGTTTCTGAGGAGAGCCAGGTTGATGGGTGCAGATGAAGGGTAGACCGACAGGTCGAAGTATCCGTTGCCTACAGAACCTCCTTCAAGTATGTCGGCTGCTGTGCATATGTCTTCATACATGCCTCCGGAGCATCCTACTATGACGCCCTGGTCGCAGCAGACCTTGCCATTTTTTACAGAACTGCTTACAAGGTCAAGGGCCGCTTTTCCTCCCAGGATTTTGTCGCAGTCGTCCTGTACTTCCTTGAGTATCCTCATGGGATCTCTCTGGAGCTGGCGTATCGTATATGCCTTAGACGGGTGGAAGGGCATTGCTATCATGCACTCCGCACTGCTGAGATCTATCATGACCACACGGTCGTAGTATGCGCCTTCTGATATGCGCAGTTCTTTGTAATCTTCAGGCCTTCCGACATTTTCGTAGTAGTCCTTTACCTTACCGTCCGTCTCCCAGATGCTCGAAAGGCAGCTGGTCTCCGTAGTCATTACGTCTACTCCTATGCGGAAGTCCATGGACAGGGCTTCTATGCCCGGCCCTGCGAATTCCAGTATCCTGTTTTTCACGAAGCCGTCAGGGAAGGTCTGGGCCACAAGGTCTATGGCTATGTCGTGGGGCCCTACGCCGTGGGGGACTTTGCCCGTCACCCACACCAGCACCACTTCAGGTTCCTCTATATCCCAGGTGTTTCCGAGGAGCTGCTTTGCCAGTTCTCCGCCGCCTTCGCCTACGCCCATGCATCCGTAGCATCCGTATCTTGTATGGGAGTCTGAGCCCAGTATCATGCCTCCGCACTTTGCCATCTTTTCTCTTGCGAACTGGTGTATGACTGCCTGGTTGGGAGGCACGTATATGCCTCCGTATTTCATGGCTGCCGAAAGACCGAAGGTGTGGTCGTCTTCGTTGATGGTCCCGCCTACGGCGCAGAGGCTGTTGTGGCAGTTGGTAAGTGCGTAGGGGATGGGGAATTCCTTCATTCCAGATGCTCTTGCTGTCTGTATCACTCCGACGTAGGTGATATCGTGGGATATCATGGCGTCGAAGGCTATCTTCATTTTGCCTTCACTTTCGTTTTTCTGATGGGCTCTCAGTATGCGGTAGGCAATGGTCTTCTCTCTGCCTGCAAGCTCATGAGAGGAGCACATTACGGGGCGCCCGTTCTTTATAACTGCGGGCTTGTTTAAGGTATCGATGCCTGGCATTTAGTCTTTCCTCTCTTTGCTCTTTTCTTTCATCCTTTTTTCTGCAGCGCAGATGTGTTTGTGCATGGTTTCGAAAGCGGCCTTTTCATTCCGGGACTTTAT
>CAYUGP010000088.1:0-6087 GCA_964444315.1 uncultured Oscillospiraceae bacterium
ATCTTGTCATATGCGAGATATTCAGCGAGGTTCTTTGCGCTGACGCCGCCCGTGGCATGCTCCTTTCTGGGCATGGCAACATCTATATGGGTGTCCTTCAGCGAATAGATGCCGAAACTGCTGCCGAAAGACAGAGGCTCTCCGACTTTTTTAAGGATGTCATAAAGCCTGCCCGGCTCTATCCCGTATACCTCGATATCTACATCCTTGTTTTCGATGCCGAGTATCCTGTCCCTGACGCAGCCTCCGACATAAAAAGTGCGGCCGCCTTCTTCTTTGACCAGTTCTGCTATCGTCTTTTCAGCGCCTTCCGTTTCCATATCCAAAGCTGCCCGTCCCTATCTGTTCTCCGATACGGTTTCGTAAGGCCAGTTTAAGATGCCTCCGAATTCTAAAACGTCGCTGTACCCAAGCTCTGCAAGGCTCTGGGCTGCGATCTTACTTCTTCTTCCGGTCCTGCAGTAGACCAGTATGGTCCTGTCCTTATCGGGGAGCATACTTTCCGCAAGTTCATCGACTCTCGTATAAGGAAGAAGCACTGCTCCGGGTATGTGCCCCGCGTCGTATTCATCCTGCTCCCTCACATCGAGTATGACTATATCGTCCCTCGTATCCATTATATCCTTAGCCTCTTCCTGGCTTATCTCTTCGTATACCATGACCTTACCCTCTTCCGTTGCTTCTTCTGCGGCTTTTTCAGGCTCCTTCCCGCATCCTGAAAAAAGGCATGCAAAAAGGAAAAGCGCACAGGCAGCCAATATATATTTGCTTCTGTTTCCTTGTCTCATCACAGTTCAAGACGCATTAGGACAGTCTCCTGCCACCCACTGTAGCGTGAACGGAATCCCCTCGGATTCCTCCCGTATTCGGTGAATCCGCTGCTGGTATACAAGGCCATGGCAGCCTTGTTGTCTGCCACCACCTCGAGCTCCATCTGAAGATATCCTGCTTCTTTAGCACACTCTATACAGGCGTTTATGAGCGCCCTGCCTATACCCAGGCCCCAGCAGACTTGATCTATGCTTATGCCGAAGCCGGCTCTGTGCTTCACCTTGTCGTAAGTACCCAGACTGTCCACGCCTGCTGTCCCTACGATTTTTCCGTCCAGCTCCGCTATTATCTCTATCTCCCTTTCGCTGTCCGCCTTCCTTTGTGCGTACTCCTCTTCACCTTCAACTGTAAAAGTGCACTCGTCAGGATAAGAGGTGAGAAAATCCGTCTGTCCGTGGGTGAGTATAAAGTTCTCAAGAACGGCTGCGCCGTCCTTTTTCTCGGCATTCCTAAGGATGCAGCGTCTGCCGTCCTTAAGAGTAACTTCACTGTAATATTTCATATCTAAATGTATGTAACCGTTTCCGAAAGGGGCTTTCTCTCGAAATGCTTGGAAAGCGGCTTGGCATCCGCGGCGGGATAGCCCAGATCCATCAGCATCAATATCCCTTCGTTTTCCGGAATATCGAAAAGTTCTGCAGTCTTAGCCACATCGAATGCATTGAGCCAGCAGCTTCCCAGCCCCTCGTTCGCAGCGGCAAGTATCATGTGTGTAGCCACTATGGCCGCATCTTCGACTCCGGAATTCTGGCTGCTGCCGGGATATGTGAAGACTTTTCCTTTGTCATATGCGACCAGAAGGACCGTCGGCGCTCCGTAGCGGCAGGGTGTCACTGCATCGACTTTGGCCAAGGCTTCTTCGCTCTGTATCACATAGATGTGCTGCTCCTGGAGATTTTTAGCCGTAGGGGCGAGCCTGCCGGCTTCAAGGACCGCAGTCAGGGCTTCAGGCTCCACCTGGCGCCCGCCGAACTTCTTGCATGAATATCTGTTTTTCACAACTTCCGTAAATTCCATGTTCCGCTCCTTTTCATATTTCAATATTTGACATTTATTATATATCATTTCGGACCTTCCGCAAAACAAAACAAGCCCCGGAAGGCTTGCTGTTATTACATAGGTATTTCCTATCTTTTCTGAACTTCAGACCTGAACCTTCTGACCTGGTTTGCCAGCACCTGGTTCTCGTATCTCCCGCTCGTATCTTCTTTAAAGCTCAATACTTCAAAGGCCTTCGTCTCCATCCATTCAGGTATCCCGAAGTAGGCTTCGGCTATGCCTCCGCATATGGCTCCCAGGGTATCCGAATCTCCTCCTAATGAGATGACCCTCCTGATCGCATCTTCATAGCTGCTGCTTTCGAAAAAGGCGACCAATGCCGGGGGCAGGGATCCCTGGCAACTCACGTCAAAACCGTAGCCGTCCCTTATCCCGTCGATGGTGAAATCAAGATCGTATCCGAAAGCCTTTTCGATGTATGCCCTGATCTCTTCCTTGCTGCTGCCGGTCCTTGCCATATATATGGCCGCAGCAGCCGCCTGCGCCCCTTTTATGCCTTCGGGATGGTTGTGAGTCACTTCAGCCGAAATCTTTGCAAAATGAAGGGTCTCTTCCAGAGTTTCGTAAAGCCATCCGGCAGACGAGACTCTCATGGCCGAGCCGTTGCCCCAGCTATTGTAGGGCTCCCTGCTTCCGCTTCTAAGCCAATGCCGGAAGCTTCCGCCGTAGCCGGCACGTGGAAACAGCCTCCCGTAGTAATGCATCATGTCTATGAGCGCATCTTTTGACAATTCAGGGCTGTGCCTTGTATCCATGAGAGCATGGGCTACAGCCACAGTCATGACACTGTCATCTGTTGGGAAACAACCCTCTTTGAACAGCTTTATGTTCTCATAATTTTTGTCATTATCGAATTCGTATACGCTTCCGCAGATATCACCTATGATCGCTCCGAGCATCTTTTTATCCTCCTAACTGCCTCATTGACCGGTGACCGTATCATACACCGTTCCGTGCTCCCTCTTTTCTCCCGCCGGGAGAAAGATCTTTTTTCATAAGCACGCTGCCTGAGGTTTCGGATACCTTTTCAAAGCCCAGAGACCTGAACAGAGCTAAACCTTTCTCATTGTCCGCTGCTATATTGTCGCAGAGCTCCTCTATACCGCTTTTTTCAGCTTCCGCTATGAGGAGCCTGAGTCCTTCTCTTCCGTAACCCCTGCCCCTTTTCTCTGCATCTATCAATATGTCGGCAAGCCATCTGCCTCCTTCAAGATGGAAAGCGATCTCTCCGACGAAATCATTTCCGTTTCTAAGGTATCTGTAGTACCTGGTCCCTTCACATTGCTGTATCCATCTTTCATACCAGCCCTCCCATTTGTCCGCGGGGAAAGCTATGGTCCCTCCGTAGCTGTGGTTGTATGACATAGTGGACGGATCTTCCAACATCTTCTGCCTGAACCAAAGCTCGCTGAGTTTTGGTATGTATAGCTCAAGCATATCCTTATTCTGCGCAGAGTTTTGCCACCACTTCGTTGATGACTTTTCCGTCGGCTTTTCCCTTAAGCTCCGCCATCACCGCTTTCATGATCTGCCCTTTGTTTTTCGTGGCGATCACGTCTGCAAAGTTCGTCCTCAGGAGTTCCTCGACCTCTTCTGCAGAAAGCATTTTAGGTGCGAACTCTTCCACCACGCTCAGTTTGAACTTATATGTCTCAAGCAGGTCCTCCCTGGATGCAGGGCAGGTGTCTATCTGCTCCTTCGTGACCTTGAGCTCCTTGAGGATCACGCTGTCGACCATATCCTCAGGTATGTCGTCTCTCTTTCCCGAATCTATAGCTACTTTTTTGACGTTGGAAACGAGCAGGGAAATGACTTCTTTCCTTTCCGGCTCGTGGTTCTTCATAGCTACTATCATCGCTTTCTGAAGATCTTCAAATTTCATCTGTATTCCTCCTTATATCCGAAAACAAATTTACATAATATTATCAAGATCCGCTCACAGGATCACTTTTTCAGCAGATCCGCTACAAGCTCCGGGATCTTTGAGAAATCATCTATGCGGTAATCCGCAAAGCGGGATATATCTTCTCTTTTTTCCTGGTGCCACTGCCACAGATGTTCAGTCCATACGGTGGTCATGCCTAGAGCTTTTGCTCCCATGTGCTCCCGACTTCCTCCGTCTCCTACGAACAAGGCTTCCTCGCCGCTGACTCCCAGGTGCTCAAATGCGGCTTCATATATGCCTCTGTCCGGCTTTTCGATACCTACATCGCAGGAAAAAACAGCATCGTCAAACAGGGGAAACAGGGGAGACTTGGGCCAGCCAGATATATCGACGACATCGGCGTTGCTTATGACCCCCAGTTTAAGACCCATGTCTTTGACAGCCCTCACCGCAGCCTGAACATCTGCAGGTATCTCCGTCATGCATTTGAGAAGACGCTCCCTGTGAGCAGCCATGACAGCTTTCTTCTGCTCAGGGCTCAGAGGAAAAGGCAGTATATCGCATATCCTTTCTATGAGTTCATCTTCAGTCTTGATGATCCCGAGGCCTCTGTCACGAGCTATATCCTTTTGCCATACATAGGAATTCCACTGAGCGGGAGTCATACCCAGGATCTCGCTCTCTATGTGTTCAAGATGCTCATGGGGGTCCGCAAGGGTATTGAACATGTCGAAAAAAACGGCTCTTATCTTCATATATTCTGTCCTTTGCTTGTTTTTTTTATTATATCACCTGCCCTGCATATTCTGCCAACGAAAAAGCCCGGTGCACTAAGCTCCGGGCTTTTTGTCCTGCTGTTACTTTCAGCCTCTGCTTCTCAGCATCCTTGCTATGCCCATCACGATCCCGAAGGATACTCCGGCGATGGGCCAGATTATCCAGCTTCTGTCCCAGGCACCCGATATGAAGCTCCAGGCCAGAAAAGCGGCAGTGATCAGAAGCCAGTAGACAGATGCTATGGGACTTATCTTCTTGCTTTCGGCTTTTTCGCTGCGGCTGTAATCATCCTCTTCAAGAAGAGCTTTATATCCGCCCCAGATGATGGACGTGCGCACTATCATCATAACTCCTATCGCCACAAGCATCAGAAGCGCTCCCACTGCCAGTATATGAGCAAGGGTATCCTCTTCGAAGAACAGAAGAGCAAGAAAGATGGGAAGCACTGCCATGACACAGATCACTATACCGCATGTGAGAAGTCTTGCATTCTGCGCTCTGTATCTTTCGCGGCGCTCTTTTGCAAGTCCTGATACTCCGTATGTTGTCTCGATGGACTCTTCTTCAATATATTCGAAGCGGCTGTGCCTTATGCCCACATTCACGAAAATCGCCACTGCGGTTCCTATCATGGCTATGAGCACCGTGAGCCCCAGGCCCACAGCCCTGCTTTCGCTCATGGCCAGGTATCCGAGCTCCTGCGCTCCTGAAAGAACTATGAGGAGCACCGGAGAGAGTATGCAGAGAAACACTGCCAGTGCAACTCTGCCGGAAGCAAAGCTCTTGTGCTCAAGATAGGCCGAGGCCTCTTCCATAGTAACTACGCGCGCCGGAGAAAAGCCGGGATCCGCAGCTTCCCAGCTATCATCTGAAAGGTCCAGCTCATCCTTAAGGAGCACGTCCGTGCTTACTCCGAATATCTGGGACATAGCCACGATGCGGCTCATGTCCGGCACTGCCTGGGCTCCTTCCCACTTGGATATGGACTGGCGGCTCACATCGAGCTTTTCAGCCAGCTCTTCCTGTGACCACCCGTTCTTTTTTCTAAGTTCTATTATCTTGTCTGCAAGTATCATCATCTGTTTTTCTCCTTTGCCTGCTTTTTCTGCCGCTCCTATGCGGCTCCTTTTTACGCTGCAATGATATGTTTTTTTGCAGTAGCAGGCTATACAGGAGGCTGTAAACTTCCGCAACCGGCAGTTGCAGAAAGCCTCTCAGATAGATCCGTAGACTATTATACCATTAAATATGGTGCAGACAGGACGAATGTCTTTTATCTCGTCATGGGGAACAGTGAATATATCCCTGTCCAGGATGACCATGTCCGCGACGTATCCCGGAGCTATACGGCCTTTCCAGCCTTCGGCAAACTCAGCCTCGGCGCTTCCTATGGTGTAGGCATCCACCGCCTGCTCCACGCTGATGCACTCGCCCGGGCAGAAACCCCCTTCGGGGAAGCAATGAAGATCTTTTCTCGTGACTGCAGAAAAGACTCCATCGAACGGGTTTATATCCTCGACCGGCGAGTCAGTACC
>CAYUGP010000089.1:0-6075 GCA_964444315.1 uncultured Oscillospiraceae bacterium
TTCCTTCAGGCTCCTCCAAGTCAAATGAATGACTTCTTCTCTATCTTTCTTCCTTCGGTAAGCATGTAGCCTGCACGAATATGGGGCGCAAGAGTATCCTTGATGCTGGCGATTATGATATTGACCAGTTTCGTGTTGTCCCTTACACTCTCGAATTTGTGGTAAAACTGGTCAAGGGTGATAGCTACCGTGCTGCCGGCTTCGTTGAGGAAAAACTCGATCTCGTTTTCAGCCGAAAGGGGATGTACCATGTTTGCTATGCCGCCGATAAGGTTGATGGCATAGAACATATATATTGCCTGAGGGCAATTCGGCATGGCAATGGTGACAATGTCTCCTTCACGTACTCCAAGCGTTTTAAGGGACCTTGCACATTTATTGATGTTGTTGATCACTTCGGCGTAGGATTCATCCCTACCCATGAAGCTGATCGCTGTATATCTCGGGAATATCTTTGCAACCTTTTCGACTGCCTCATACATTGAACCCTGGAAGTAATCCAGATGCATGGGGATGCCTTCAGAAGCTTTTTCCCAAGGTGTTTTGACTTTGATATCGCTCATAAAAATCACTAAAAACCTAAAATTGTGTATAAAAAACTCAATGCAGTATATCAAAAATGTAAACAGAATGCTACTACAAAATATATAATTCTATTCGTTATGATAAATATGTTGACAAACTGAAGCAATAGATATAAACTAAACAAGTCGCGAGTTGCGGCATGTTCATTCCGGAGTAGCTCAGCTGGTGGCAGCGCGTGACTGTTAATCATGAGGTCGTCAGTTCAAGTCTGACCTCCGGAGCCATGAGGGCGGAGCGACAAAAAGCTTCGCCCGATTTTTCGAAGATGCCGGGATGGCGGAATAGGCAGACGCAGAGGACTTAAAATCCTCCGAAGTAAAATTCGTGCCGGTTCAAGTCCGGCTCTCGGCACCAAACAATTTAACATCGCGGGGTAGAGCAGCTGGTAGCTCGTCGGGCTCATAACCCGGAGGTCGTTGGTTCAAATCCTTCCCCCGCAACCACGAATAGTCGCCGTTGGCTTTGAGGCCAGCGGCGATTTTTATAATCTTTTGTGCATATTGACATAATATGTAAACAAGATATAATCTATATCAATGGTATAATATGGAAATAAATACGCATCATACTATGCCTTGACTGATATGGGAAATGATATAAAGGAAATAAATATAGATGACGGGCGATACCCCGATCATCTGAGATCAATCAAAAGACCGCCGAAGAAATTATTCTGTATCGGCAACACCGACCTTCTTTCAATGCCGGGTATCGCTGTCGTCGGAACGAGGAGATGTACTGCATACGGAAGGTGGGCTTCGTACGAAATAGGAAAAACGGTTGCTGAATGCGGCGTTACCGTAGTCAGCGGAATGGCAGAAGGTATAGATACAAGAGCTCATCTCGGGTGTCTTGATGCAGGTGGAAATACTATAGCTGTGCTCGGAACAGGGATCGATGTATGTTATCCGAGATCGAACCGTGATCTTTATGGACGCATAGCCCGATACGGCCTCATAGTGTCCGAATATGCTCCGGGAGATAAAACGGGAGCCTGGGCTTTCCCAGAAAGAAACAGGATAATTTCCGGGCTTTCAAAATCAGTGGTCGTAGTAGAGGGAGCCCTTAAAAGCGGATCGATGATAACGGCAGATCTTGCCCTTGAGCAAAACAGAGATGTGTTTGCAGTACCCGGAAATATCGATTCAGCAAATTCCATTGGGGTCAACCGCCTAATAAGAGACGGTGCTGTTCCGGTAACTTCCATTGAAGAAACGGCAGAAATACTCGGGATAGGATTCAGCAAGAAGTTTCAGGCAAGGATCGACTCATGTACTGACGAAGAGGCAAATGTAATGAAGATCATATTGGCTTTCCCGGGGATCGATATAGAAGAGATAGCATATAAAACAGGGATGGAAACAAATAGCGTCCGTTCTTTGGTAAATGCACTTGAAGCAAAAGGATATTTAAAAAAAGAAGGGACTGATCTGTATATATCATGAAAATAAATGTGAATACTGGATGAATTGTTAGCACTCATGCTTGACGAGTGCTAATTTTAATGATACAGTTTCTGTGGCTGTGATGCGGGCAATAAATGGAAAACAGCTTTTTCTTGACAACTTATTGCAGCAATAATATATATAGAAAGAAATTCATTTATATACCTAAATAAATAAGAAAGGACGGATCTGATCAGCTTATGCATATCAGATCAGCATGAAAAATGGCATCAAAGAAAAATCTCATAATAGTTGAGTCTCCCTCAAAAGCAAAGACCATAGAAAAGTTTTTGGGATCGAAATACAAGGTGATCGCGTCTAAAGGACACATTAGAGATCTGCCAAAAAGCAGGATGGCTGTCAATATCGAGAATGATTTTGAACCTGAATATATAAATGTCAGAGGTAAAGCAGACGTAATAAAAGAGATCAAGGCAGCAGCAAAAGACTGTGATAAAGTCTTCCTCGCAACAGACCCTGACCGCGAAGGAGAAGCTATCGCATGGCACATCTGCAATGTACTCGGGATCGAACCGTCTGAAGCAAACAGGATAGAATTTCATGAGATAACCAAATCGGCTGTAACACAGGCTGTAAACAATCCGCAGCCCATCAACATGAACCTTGTGGATGCGCAGCAGGGTAGAAGAGTCACAGACAGGATAGTCGGATATGGCATAAGCCCGGTGCTGTGGGCAAAGGTCGGAAAAGGTCTTTCAGCCGGAAGAGTTCAGTCCGTTGCGCTTAAGATCATCTGCGACAGGGAAGATGAGATCGAAGAATTCGATCCTAAAAAGTACTGGGCCATCTCAGTCGATCTCACAAAGCCGGGAAAGACTGCAGCGGCGGAAAAGAAGGCAAAATTCACAGCCAGGCTCGACAGGATCGACGGCAAGAAAGTTATAGTACCGGACGAAAAGAACGAAGCGAGCATAGGAACGCAAAGGCTTGCAGATGAGATCGTAAAGGATCTTGAAAAAGGGAAATATACAGTCTCCGGTATAGAGAATAAAGAAACGCAGACAAGGCCTTATGCACCGTATACCACGTCTTCGCTTCAGCAGGATGCCTCTGTCAGGCTCAATTTCGCTCCGAGCAAGACCATGATGATCGCTCAGCAGCTCTATGAAGGAATTTCCGTGAAAGGACACGGTACGGTTGGTCTTATCACATATATGAGAACGGATTCCGTGCGTATTTCTCCTGAAGCGGATGCTGCATGCAAATCTCTCATAAGCAATCAGTATGGAAAAGAATACATAGGCAATAATGTATTCACAAACAAGAGACAGAATACCCAGAATGCTCACGAAGCCATAAGACCGTCATATGTGGATCTTACACCGGATGAGACTCAGAGCTCTCTTACTGCAGACCAGCAGAAGCTGTACAAGCTGATATGGTCGAGATTCGTTGCTTCGAGAATGAGCGCTACGGTATATGATTCATGCAGCGTTGATATCGATTGCGGTAAATACGGGCTTCGTGCCAACGGCAGAAAACTCAAATTCGATGGTTTCCTTAAAGTCTACAGCGTAAGCTCCGATGATAAGGATAAGACTCTTCCGTCTCTCGAAAAGGATGAGGAGCTGAAAATGGTCGAAGTGAAATCTGAGGCCAGGGAGACAGAACCGCCTTCAAGATTCACGGAAGCAAGCCTCATAAGAGAACTTGAGGAAAAGGGCATCGGAAGACCGAGCACATACGCTCCGATCGTATCCACACTCGTCGAAAGACGCTATGTGAAAAAGGAAAAGAAGATCCTCGTTCCCACCGATCTCGGAAGGAAGATAACGAACGACATAATGAAAGAGTATTTCAAGGATGTAGTCGATATCAATTTCACCTCCGGGATGGAAGAGAATCTCGATAAGGTAGCCGAAGGGCAACTCAAATGGAAAGACGTAGTATCCGATTACTATGCTGTGCTTGAAGACGAGATAAAAGTCGCAAAGGAGCAAGCGGAAAAAGTCAAACCTGAAGTTGAACTTGTTGATGAAATCTGTCCGAATTGCGGAAGGCGGCTTGCAAAGAAACACAGCAAGTACGGCGATTTCCTCGCATGTACGGGATTCCCTGAATGCAGATACACCAAGTCGATAGTTACGGAGACCGGTGTCAAGTGTCCTAAATGCGGAGGAGACATAATAGTCAAGAGGAGCAGAAAAGGCAAATCATTCTACGGGTGCTCCAATTATCCTGAATGCGATCAGGTTTATTGGTACAAACCTGTAGATAAGAAGTGCCCGAAGTGCGGTTCGCTTCTTGTCGAAAGAGGCAGGATGCTTTACTGCTCGAACAATGATTGCGATTACAAAGAAAAGAAATAGATAGGGGGTAATTATGGAACAGTTTAGAGCGACAACGATATGTCTGGTGAGAAGAAGTGCAGATGATATCGCCATTGCAGGAGACGGTCAGGTGACTATGGGAGAGACCGCCATAATGAAGAATTCTGCAAAAAAGATCAGGAAGATATACAAAGACCAGGTCCTGTGCGGATTCGCAGGTTCAGTGGCTGATGCATATTCTCTCATGGAAAAGTTCGAAAAGAAGATGGAGGAGTACAACGGCAACCTGAAAAGAGCGGCAGTTGCTCTTGCTCAGATGTGGAGACTGGATCAGGCATCCAGAAATCTCGATGCATTGATGCTCGTGGCAGATAGAGAAAGTGTTCTCCTCATATCCGGAAACGGAGAAGTCATCGAGCCTGACTATGATTATGTAGCCATAGGCTCAGGGGGCAATTATGCCTATGCAGCGGCGCATGCGCTTTTCGATCACACGGAAATGGACGCAGCGTCCATAGCTGAAGAGGCTCTTCACATTGCTTCTGATATTTGCGTGTATACCAATAGTCACATTTCAGTAGAAAGACTTTAAGGAGAGATCCAATGGCAAGAGAATTTAAGAATATGACTCCTAAGGAGATCGTAGAGGAACTTGATAAATATATAATCGGGCAGGACAGTGCAAAGAGATCCGTTGCTGTCGCCCTCAGAAACAGATACAGAAGGAATCTTGTGCCTGAAGAGATCAGAGACGAGATAACTCCTAAAAACATACTCATGATGGGACCTACAGGAGTAGGTAAAACGGAGATAGCAAGAAGACTTGCAAAGCTCATGGATGCTCCGTTCATCAAGATCGAAGCTACCAAGTTTACCGAAGTAGGATACGTAGGCCGTGATGTAGAATCCATAATCAGAGATCTTATGGAAGCTTCCATGCGTGTGACCAAGCAAAAGCACATGGAGGAAAAGTATGAAGTCGCAAAAGACATAGCCGAAGAGAAGATAATCGAGGCTATAATACCGGGCAAGGTAAAGACAGGATCGGGAGTGAAGAACCCCTTCGCCGGACTTATGGGATCGGCTCAGGCAACTTACACTCAGACAAATGAAAAGGTGGAAGTGCCCGAAGAGGACAGCGACATTCTCCTGGCAAGAGATCAGGTCCGTCAGCAGCTCAAGGACGGACTGCTTGAAGATCAGTATATCGAGGTAGACGTCATAGATCAGCCTAAGGACAACTCCCTTGACGTAAACGGAGGCGGTACTATCCAGATCGGAAACATATTCGGAAATATGCTTCCTCCGAAGACCAAAAAGCGCAAGGTCAAAGTATCCGAAGCCAGGAAGATCCTTCTCGAGCAGGAAGCTCAGAAACTCATCGATATGGATCAGGTACAATCCGAGGCTCTAGAGAACTGTGAACAAAACGGTATTGTATTCCTCGATGAGATAGATAAGATCGCAAACAGCGGCAATTATCACGGAGGAGTCGACGTTTCCAGAGAAGGTGTGCAAAGAGATATACTCCCGATAGTTGAAGGAAGCGTAGTCAACACCAAATACGGTCCTGTTAAGACTGATCATATACTGTTCATTGGGGCCGGTGCATTCTCCGTTGCAAAGCCGACGGATCTTATCCCTGAGCTCCAGGGAAGGTTCCCGATAAGAGTCGAACTTGAAAGCCTTACAAAAGAGGACTTCAAGCGCATCCTTCTTGAACCGCACAACGCTTTGACAACGCAGCACGCTGC
>CAYUGP010000090.1:0-6070 GCA_964444315.1 uncultured Oscillospiraceae bacterium
GGCGAAGGTCATTCCGTTCTCCGCCCGTTTCATGACTGTAAGTTCTTTCGCTCCGGCGCAGACCGTCGCTCTTTCGCACACGCAGTCCACCCCGGTGGTGTCCGCCACGAAGGACGAAGAAGAGTATGCTCCTTCAGCCTTCATGAGTTCTTCTGCCGTAAAGCAGACGAAGGGCACTCTGTACTTCTTTGAAAGGGCTTTAAGCCCCTCCTCATCTTTCTTTATGTCTATGCTCGCTATGCACCTTAGCTCGTCCGGGGATATGCCCTTTTCTGAAAGCATCTTAAGGAAGAACTCCTCCAGCTCTCCGGGGTCCTTACCCTTCCTGCAGCCCATGCCTACCGCATAGCTTTGGGGCACAAGCCTCAGCGTCCTTTCGAAGGGAGCTTTTGCTTCCTTCGAAATGCAGATGCCAAGCTCCGCCTCTCCTTTCACGAGGCCTTCCGGCAGCTCTCCTCTCACCTCGATGTCGGATTCAAAACCAATCTTTTTCCCCGCCAGCAGATCCACGGACACCTCCTTTGCCAGCTTCATGCTCTTGATCTTAAGGTGATTCTTAGTGGCGAAGACATCCACGGCAAAGAGCCCGTGTATGTCCGTTGCCGTAGTGACTACGGCAGTGGAGCCCAGTTCATCGGCTATTACCGATGAAAGCTCGTTGGCCCCTCCGATGTGTCCTGAAAGGAGCGGTATGACAAAATGTCCCAGCTCATCGGTGACTATGACTGCAGGATCCGTGGTCTTGCTCTTTACATGTGAAGCTATGGCCCTTACGGCTATGCCCGAAGCACAGCAGAAAATAAGGGCGTCGGCATTTTCAAAGCCGTCCTTAGCCCAGTCCATGGCACTGCCCTTTATGGGAAGAACGTCTCCCTCGCAGTATTTCTCAGGAGCCCATACGGAGCATTCCATTCCCTTTCCCGAAAGAACGGACGCTATCCTCTCAGCCGTGCTGAGTCCTGTCAGACTGTATGCAGCAAGCCTTACTTTCATTTCGATGCTTCTCTGTATCCCGTAGTGAATTCGGGGTTGTAAAGATCGGATCTTCTGTAATTGGTGTGGGTCACGACATCGCCTACTATGATGAGAGCCATCCTTGTGACGTTGTTCTCCTTGGCGCACTGGGCTATGGTGCCCACGGTGCAGATATATTTCCTCTCATCGGGCCATGTGGCTCTGTAAACTATGGCTGCCGGTGTATCTGCTGAGTATCCGCCTTCAATGAGGTCTTTGGAGGTCTCCTCCAGAAGTCCTGAAGAAAGGAACAGCACCATGGTGGCATGGTGGGCTGCGAAGGACTTGATGCTCTCCTTTTCGGGCATGGGAGTCCTTCCCGACTGACGGGTGATTATGATGCTCTGGGATACGTCGGGAAGAGTGTATTCCAGGTTGAGCGCTGCTGCGGCTCCGCAGAAAGAGCTCACTCCGGGGCAGTAGTCATATTCTATGTTTTTCTCGTCCAGTATATCCATCTGCTCTCTGATGGCTCCGTAGATGGACGGATCTCCGGTGTGGAGGCGGACGGTCATAAGGCCTTTGGCCTCGGCCTTTTCCATGGCCTCTATGACTTCTTCCAGGGTCATCTTTGCGCTGTCATATACAATGCAGCCTTCCTTTTTGTAGTCCAGGAGTGCCGGGTTCACCAGCGAACCTGCGTAGATTATGACATCAGCCTCTTCGAGATAGTTCTTGCCTCTTAAGGTTATGAGGTCGGCAGCGCCGCTGCCGGCTCCTACAAAATGGATCATTACTTGTCCTCCTTTATGATCAAAAGTGAATAATATCCTGCATCATAGGGGATCTCCTCCGCAGACCTGTAGACCTTCTGGTCTTTCGTTCCGCAGTTCTCCACCATCTGTACGCTGAGGCCTTTTGCCTTAGCTGCCTTCAGGGTCTCCTCTATATCGTTCTTCATGAATACCTTCACGCCGCTGTAATCCAGCGCTTCCACGGGCTTGTAGGTCCCCGGTATGACATGGAGCTCGTCGTCGTTTTCGCAAAGAGAAGTCTCCAGCACCGCAGCAGCCGCGCAGAAAGAAGTGATGCCCGGTACCATCTCAGTCTCGTAGCCGTTGGCCTTCACTCCTTTGTGAAGATAAAGATAGGTGGAATAGACCGATGTATCGCCCAAGGTTATGAATACCACGTCTTTGCCTTCCTCAAGTTTTGCGCATATGTCATCTATCCCTTTCTTGTATGCAAGGCGCCTTTTTTCCTGGTCCTTGGTCATGGGCATATTTACCATGAGAGCTTCCTTTTCATCTATCTCCGGGACAGCTCCCCTGGCTATGGTATATGCGAAACACTTATCCTTTTCTTTTCCCGGCATGGCCACTACATCGCATCCTCTTATGAGCCTTGCTGCCTTGAGCGTCAGCAGTTCCGGATCTCCGGGGCCGACTCCCACTCCGTAAAGTTTACCTTTTGTCATTTTGAATACTTCTCCTTAAGCTCCGCCATCCACTTTTCCGCGGCTCCTGTGGTGCACAGCACTCCGTATACCGTGGAAAAGACTACGACGGATATTTTCATATCGCTTCTCGTCCTGTTGTTGACGTAAAAGTCTATCTTCTCCGCAACTATCTCCATGGTCTTTTCAAGAAGACCTTCATCCTTTATGACCGCCAGCATCTCGTCCGTGGTAAGGCATTCGAGTATCTTTCTTGCAGTCTCTATGCTGTAGCCTGCCCTCACAGCGCAGGCCGCCATGAGCTCAGCCCTTGCATCTGCTTCCCTGGAATGGGAATTCATGATACCTCCGGTGAGCTTTATGAGTTTTCCTATGTTTCCCGCAAACAGCAGCTCCTTTATACCCTCCGCAGAGGCCATGTCGAGGCCCTGACCGATATAGTTGGAGCACTTGACCAGAGCTTCGTCGGGCACATTGCACTGCTCCCTGATGAAGTCCGCTCCGTAGTTTCCGGGCACCATGACCAGCCTGTCATAGCCGTTGGCGTGCTTCTGCCTTATCTCCAGTTCTATGGTGTCCAGAAGGGCTTTCTCGCTCATGGGCTCCACTATGCCGCTGGTACCGAGCACCGAGATGCCGCCTTCTATACCAAGGCGCGGATTGAAGGTATGCTTTGCTATCTCCATTCCTTCAGGTATGGAGATGACCACATTCAGGCCTTCTGCCGTGCCGCAGTCGGAAACGGCTTCCTCAGCAGCCCTCTTTATCATATCCATGGGCACCGGATTTATTGCAGGTTCGCCTACAGCCTGCTTGAGCCCCGGCTTGGTAACCCTGCCCACTCCCAAGCCTCCGTCCACGTGCACACCGGGTTCCTTTGACCAGGAAACACTGGAGTAGACCATGACTCCAGCCGTTGCGTCGGGATCGTCTCCGCTGAACTTTTTGATAGCGCAGCTTGCCTTGCCTTCATCCAGCACGGGCTCCAGTACCTCGAGACTGAGCTCTATGCCTTTCGGTGTCATGATGCTCACTCTTTCCGGTATCTTTCCCGAAGCAAGCATGATGGCAGCAGCCTTGGTAGCCGCCGCTGCACAGGTCCCGGTTGTGTATCCGAAACGAAGTTTCTTGCCGTTCTTTACAGCGTAATATTCCTCTATACCCGTTTTCTCAGTCATCCCAGCACCTCTTTCAGGGCTTTTATGAGCTCTTCATTTTCCTCATGGGTCTTCACCGCTATGCGGCAGTCGCCGTCTTCAAGGCCGTGGTAATTGCTGCAGTCCCTTATGAGTATGCCCTTCCTGAGCATCTTCCCATACAGTCCGGGAAGCCCGCAGAGCATGATGAAGTTGGCAGCTCCGGGCAAATGCCTTATCCCGAGCTTCTCAAGCTCATCAAGAAGATATCTCTTTTCATCAAAGATCTTCTTCTTTGTCTCTTTTGTCCAGTCACCGCATTCAAGAGCAGCGCAGCCCGCTGCCTGGGCCAAAGCCGATACGTTCCAGGGCTGCACCGTAAAGCACATCCTGCTAAGCATCTCCTTCTCCTTGCATATGCCGTAGCCCAGGCGCACTCCCGCCATGCCGTACAGCTTGGTGAATGCATTGAGGAGAAAGATCCTGTCCCCTTCTCTTAGCTGGGTATATATGGATTCGCAGGAGCCGTCCTCTGATAAGGAGACGAAGCACTCGTCCAGGAAAAGCCAGGTCCCTGTCTCCCTGCACCTTGTGATGATCTTGAAGAGAAGCCCCCTGTCTATGGGCTGCCCTGTAGGATTGTTGGGATTGCACAGCATGAGAAGGTCCGTGCTCTCGCTGATCTTTTCAAGTATCCCGCTGCCGAGGACAAAGCCTTTCTCTCTTTCGAGCTCATAGAGCTCTATTTCATTTCCGTATACCTTCAGTGCGTTTTCGTATTCGGAAAACGAAGGTACAGGAAGAAGGGTCTTTCCGGGCTTTAAGGCTTCCACGAACTGGAATATGAGCTCAGCAGCTCCGTTGCCGCATACTATCTCCTCCTCCGCAGCCCCCGTATGCTTCGAAAGCATTCTTCTTAGAGCGCCGCAGTAAGGGTCAGGATAGACCGCAACGTTTTCCGCTGCCTGTCTTATGGCTTCCTTGACCTTTTCAGGAGTACCGTAAGGATTCACGTTTGCCGAAAAGTCGTAGCTTATGCTGTTTTTGTAGATGTCACCGCCGTGACCGTAATCGTTTCCTATGATCATATTATTAAGAGGATCCCTATGATCTCAAACACTGCAAGGCAGATGATACTGGAAATGTACATGAGCCTGCACGCCCTGTTTATATCTTCTCCTTCGATAGGCCTTTCCGGGTCGCCCATAGTCGGCTTTTCGTAGAGCTTTCCGAAGTAGTAGGCATTACCTCCGAGCTGCACCTTGAGCGCCCCTGCGCATACGCTTTCGGTCTGCGCCGAATTAGGGCTCGAATGGTTCCTTCTGTCTCTTCTCCATATGCGCGCCGCATTGGGACCGTCAAAGCTCCTCCCCATGTACGCAGCTCCTATCATGGCAAGGGCAGATATACGGGAAGGTATATAGTTGAAAACATCGTCCAGCTTCGCTGAAAACCTTCCGAAGTTGATATATCTGTCGTTCTTGTAGCCGACCATGGAGTCCATGGTGTTCACGGCTTTGTATATGAAGCCTCCTACAGGTCCTCCTATGAGCATCCAGAACATAGGCGCTATGACTCCGTCGGAGGTATTTTCAGCCACTGTTTCCACGGCAGCCTTTATGACCTGCTCCTCGGAAAGATCCTGGGTGTCCCTTCCCACGAGCATGCCCACCTGCCTTCTGCCGGCAGCGATACCATCTTCTTTCAGGGCTTTGAGCACCTTTTTAGCTTCGTCTGCAAGACATTTTGCGGCAAAGATCTGCCAGCTCATGACCGTGCAGACAGCAAAACAAAGCCACGGGCTTATGGCTTTGGAAATGAGAACAAGAGCCCCTGAAACAAGGGCCGTCAGAAGCAGGACCGTGAGGTTCATGCAAAGTCCCGCCTTCCGTTCTCCTTCTTCAGTTTTCGGGAATTCCTCTCTGTATCTTCCCTCGAAAAAACTTATGGCCTTTCCTATGAGGACCACGGGATGCGGTATAGAAACCGGATCTCCCAGTATACAGTCGATGAGGAAGCCTGCCAGCATGGCCGGCAGAAATATCCTGTGCATTTACTATGAAGCGGCAGGGCCTTTGAGCTTTCCGTCGGCCCTTGCCTTCTCCTCCAATCTTTCAAGTATCCTTGCCCCTTTCGGGAAACCTGCGCAGATGACCTCGTCGCACTTGTCCATAAGGGCTGCAGCCCGCCGGAAATCATCTTCCGTAGTTTCCGTAAACGCGGGGACTGAGACCACTTCCTGTGCCAGATATTTGGCAACGTGGTAGTCTATATCGTTTTCATAAATGATGCCGGCATAGAAGGGCTTTTCTTCTTTCTGAAGCCTCCTGAAAACATTTATGCCGTTTCCGCAGGAAGCTATTACGAAAGTCCTGGCCTGCCCTTCAGGCCTCGGAAGCTCCACGCTTCCGAAGGCTATATTGTACGAACCCTTTTCCATTCCGTAGAGGTCCGTGATTATCTCTGTTTTGAATATATCTTCGGGGGTGCCGAAGTTGGATATGGTCTCCCCTTTTACGCACAT
>CAYUGP010000091.1:0-6070 GCA_964444315.1 uncultured Oscillospiraceae bacterium
CCTCCAGCCTACTGATTCGTAGTCAGGCACTCTATCCGTTGAGCTACTGGCGCATGTCAAAGGGTATTATATGTAATAATACCCGGATTGTCAAAAGAAACTTCTTTTTTAAATTTTGAGTTTAACTTTTCTTGCGTAGAAGAAAATATACTGCTGCATCACTCCTGCAAATCCTTCATATTTTTCAACGGGGAATCTGCCTTCGTAATACTCCTTCTGAACTCTGTCTATCCAGACATCGATGGGAAAAGCCCCTATCCTGTGATAACCGAAGAGAGATACACAGTTGGCTACTTTCACTCCTACCCCTTTGAAACCAAGCAATGCACAAAGAAGATCTTCATCGCTCAGCATCTTAAAAGTTTCAAGGTCCTTTTCACCGGTTGCGACTGCTTTTGCAGCAAGATATACATATTCCGCTCTGTAACCGAGGCTGCAGCATGAAAGCTCATCAAGAGTTGCTTTTGAAAGCTGCTCCGGTGTAGGAAACGCAAAGATACCTCTTACGGTCTTTGTACCCCACTTCATGCACATTTTCTCCACGCAGGACTGTATGGCCGGTATGTTTTTTCTCTGGGAGATTATAAATGATATCAGCATTTCCCATGGATCCTGCTTTAAGATGCGTATACCTTTTCCGTATTCGCATGCTGCTGTAAGAAATGCATCTGAGGTATCCGCTGCGCTTCTGTATTTTGAATAATCGGTGTCAAGGTCGAAATATTCCTTCCAGAAAACATCGTCTTCTTCGGGACACTCTATCACCGCTGCTTTATCAGCATATTCTCTAATACTGCAGCATTTATCACCTGCAACTGCAGTCCAGGATCCGTCAGGCATTCTGTTCATCCTGAAGCACTGTCCGCTGTCAGCGATCTTTTCTATATCGAAATCTTCATCTTTTATTTTTATCATGGGATTATTATATAACTTGTCTTTTTTAATTCAAGATATTACAATAACGCATATGGCAAGAAACGAAATTAAAAAAGAACACGGACTCAATTCATTCTGGATCAGGATAATAGCGATCGCTGCAATGGTCTGGTCTTTCATTTCAGCTTCCGAAAAGTTCAATATGAAGAACAGCGCTCTTTCGGACTGCATGATGTGGTTTTCATATACTCTTTTCGCCTTCCTACTTGTTGAAGGCGTCAACAAGACGACCAACAGACTTCTTTATCTCAGGCGTTTCGCTGTATTCACCATGCTTTCCGAAGTAGCATATGACTTATATAAGTTCGGGACTCCATATGAGCCTTCTAAGCAGAGCATAATGTTCACCCTTTGCATATGCCTCGGACTCCTTCTGATACTCGACTACTTCAAGCGCCGCTTCAGAAACACGGTACTTGATATCATATTGATACTTGCCCTTTCCGTTGCAGCAATGAACATAACAAGATTCGTACACAGCGATTTCGGCAAATACGGAATAATGATACCAGTCGTTTTCTATTGCTCCTATGACCTTTCATATCCCAAGATCTTCGAGTTTACGGTCATGGCTGCATATTCCTTTTATGCAAAAATAGATACTATCATTTCCATTTCGATCAACGGGCTCCAGTATACCGTTCCCATCACCATATTCGCTATACTCGCCCTTTTCGTTACTTGGTTCTACAATGAAAAAAGAGGTCCTAACGCTCTTTGGCTCAAGATAGTATTTTATCTTGTATATCCGATTTGCCTGCTTGTCTTTTTCTTTTTAGAAAACTTGAATTAATGCTTTACAAGTTAAAAACCTTGTGCTAATATAACTACTGTTCACGCGCGGCATTGGCGGAATAGGCAGACGCGTACGGTTGAGGGCCGTATGGTTAACACCGTGGTGGTTCAAGTCCACTATGCCGCACCAATAAAAGGAGACTCCTGCATCAGCAGGGGTTTTTCCTTTGATATATACTTTAGTTCTGGCTTCTTCTTTCTTTGAGAACTTCCATTCTCTTGATCTTCCTTGATGTGGTGTGCGGGAATTCTTCTTTCCTGATGACCACATTTGCGATCTGTTTGTATGAAGGAAGCGATGCGCATACTTCTCTGCACTTTGTCTTGAAATATTTGAGCATTTCTTCTTCGCTCTTGCCCTTTGCGAAATCTTCCGCGGGGAAGATCTCTGCACAGAGACTTACTTCATCTCCGTTTTCGTCAATATTGGAGTAGACCATGAGTTCTTCGACTCCGTCTACGCCGGCGATATAGTCTTCGACCTCTTCCGGATATACGTTCTTACCGTTCTTGAGAACTATGAGGTTCTTCTTTCTTCCGGTTATGAAGAGCTGGTCATTCACCATTTTACCGTAGTCGCCTGTTGCAAACCATCCGTCCTCTGAAAGAACTTCATCCGTAGCCTTCTCGTTCTTGTAGTAGCCCATCATGACGATGTCGCCCTTTACGACGATCTCACCTTCTCCGTCTTCATTGGGATCTTCTATCCTGACCTGTACGCAGGGAAGCGGCACTCCGACGGAACGGAAGTTGTTATAGAATTGTCTGTTGCAGGAGAGCAGCGGGCTACACTCGGTGATGCCGTATCCGTTTATAAGGCTGATACCTATGGCATCGAAGAAAGCCGCGATCTCGGGTCTTATAGGTGCTCCGCCGCATACGATCATGATCATGTTTCCGCCGAATACTTCGAGTATCTGTTTGAAGAGCTTGTGGCGAAGATCTATGCCCACTTTTCTCAGTCCGTTGGAGACCTTCATCATATTCCTGACTAGATCCGCTTTTCCTGACTTCTCAAGGGTCTTCCAGATCTTCTTGTAGAATGTCTCTACGAAGAGCGGTACCAGCATGACGTATTCTGGTTTGTATTTCTTAAGGTTGTCTGCAACCGTCTTTAGGTTCTCGTTGATGCAGATGGTAGAACCCCAGTGCTGGGAAACAAGAAGATCGCAGGTCGATTCATATGTGTGGTTGTATGGAAGTACGGAAAGACCAACATCGAATACTTTCATCTCCATGAGTCCGTAGTAAACAGAAGCCCAGAGGTTGTGTCTTGAAAGCATTACGCCCTTGGGAGCTCCGGTAGTTCCTGATGTATATACGAGCTCTCCGAGGCCAAGATCTTCAGGCTCCTGTGCAGAATATGATGTGTCACCTGCAAGGAAGAGTTTTCTTCCTTCTTCCATGAACTCCTGAGCATCATAAAGTCCTTCTGGAAGCTCATCTTTAGGTCTGAATACGTAGATCTTTTCTACAGCCGGGATCTTGTCCCTGTTTTCACTCAGTGATTTTGCAAAGCTTCCGGTGCAGAATACCAAAGAAGCGTCACTGTGGTTGATGACGTTGAGAAGATCCGTCATGGGGAGTTCCTTATCGATAGGAACATAGACGTTATCAGAAGCAAGAATGGTGATCTGGCAGAGAGCCCACTCATAGCAGTTCTCTCCTACCATTGCTATGTGCTTGCCGTGGAAACCGGCATTGGCGATAGCTGTTCCTAAAGCATTCATGTTTTCCTGATGCTCTTTGTAAGTAACGGTCCTATCCTCTTTATTTACCGTAAATCTGAATGCGGGCTTGTCCGGATGCTCTGCAACACGCTGAGCGATCATGTCTTTAAAGTCCTTGAATTTTTTTACGTCATAAAGAGGATAATTGTGTTTTAGATCTTTGTTCATTTCATTATCCTTTCCTCACCTTCGGGCATCCTCCCGTAAAGGCAATAAAGCACAGGAGCATCCTCTCCATGTGCTGCCGTTATTATATACACAGTTGTGTACATTTGCAACGAATATATACTTTTATATATTTGTATTTTTATACTGCAAAGTGCTAAAATATATATGCTATGAAAAACGTTTTACTTATAATCAATCCTGTATCGGGACAGAAAAGAATACAGCCTAAGCTCTTCGATATAGTCGATGAGCTGTGCAAGGCTGAATGCAATGTAACAGTCCATACGACCACTCACAGAGGCCATGCTACTGAACTTGCCCAGTCTGCAGTTCTCGCAGGCTTCGATACTATCATCTGCTGTGGCGGAGACGGTACCTTGAACGAGACGCTGACGGGTCTTTGCTCGTCAAAAGGCAACGAGCATATAGCACTCGGATATATACCCTGCGGATCAACCAATGACTTTGCAGACACACTGGGACTGGACAGCGAACCCATCAACCAGGTACAGAACATCATCAAGGGAAATCTGACCACTCTAGATGTAGGACGGTTCAATAACAAGAGGTACTTCAGCTATATAGCCTCCTTCGGAGCTTTCACTTCAGTCACCTATTCCACTTCACAGGACCTTAAGAATACTTTCGGACACTTCGCGTACATAATGGAAGGCGTAAAGGATCTTACTAATATAAAACCGATCAAGGCCACTGTCATTGCTAACGGAAAAGAGTATTCCGGTAACTACGCTCTGGGAGCAGTCTCAAATACTAAATCCGTTGCAGGTATAGTAAAACTCAAGGACGAGATTTTCGATCTTACCGACGGACTATTCGAAGTGTTGCTCATAAAGTATCCGGAAGACATAATAGATCTAAGCGACATACTCATAAAAGGAAGCCAGTCGGATTTCAGCTCAGATGTATTCGAATTCTTCAGAGCCAGCGAGATAACATTCAGATTCGAAGAGCCTACCGCATGGACTCTTGACGGTGAGAAAGCAAGTGCAGTCAAGAATGTAGACATCAAAGCTCTCCATCAGGCAGTCAAGCTGTATAGATGATCTTCACAAAAAATGCGGCCTGTGCATGAGCACAGGCCTTTTTTCTTTTATCGCATTATTCTTCACAAGCCAGAGCGATTATAGCGTCTGCTAGCATCTTTGTATTGAACTTCAGCTGTTCGAAAGTGATGTATTCATCCGGTATATGGCAAGAGCAGACATCCATATATCCTTCCGGTCCGAAACTTACGCAGTTGGGAAGATGTCTGGCGTAGGTGCCTCCGCCCATCACTATGGGCTTGGATTCCTTATCGCCTGTCCTGTCCTGATATACCTTCATCAGTTTGCTCACTATCTCGGTATCCGGAGAGAGGTAATATCCCTCGGAAAAATTGAAAGAGACAAGTTCTGCCCCGCATTCACGGAATGCCGCAGTAAGCTTTTCTTTCACAGTCTCTGGTCTGACGGCGCTTGGGCATCTCAGATCGAGGACCATCTCAAAACCATTTTCATCCCACTTCACTATGCCAAGGTTGAGCGTCTGTTTTCCTGTCTCGTCTTCATAGTAAAGATTGAAACCTTCTCCATGATATCCTGTTCCGAGATGTTTTTTAAGAACCGTAAGGACTTTTCTGTCCTCTTCACCAAGGTCATCAAGAGCTGCAAGCGTATTGATCATCTTCTGCGCAGCGTTCACACCTTCCCAGGGTGTAGAAGCATGGGTCTGTACGCCTTTTTCACTGTATTCTCTCCCGTTTACAGTTGCAAATGCTTCAGGAGGCACCACGTTGGCTGCTACACCCGCATTGAAGGATATTCCGGAGGAATATGTCTTGCGGAAAGCTGCATGGCAAATACCGAATTCGCTGTTGCACAGAGGATATGATCCGTCGGGTGTGAAAGATATATCAGGCGTTCTTTCATTTTTTAAATATTCTTCTATGCACCTCATCCCTGTCTCTTCATTGAGTCCGTAGATGAGCCTTACCTGCCTTTTGAATTTGTATCCGCAGTCTCTTACTGCTTTCAGTGCGTGCAGTGCAGCCATTGCAGGTCCTTTATCGTCCACTGTGCCGCGGCCGTATACTGTTTCACCTTCTATCTCTGCACCAAAGCAGGGATGTGTCCATCCGCTGCCTTCCGGCACTACGTCAAGATGGCAGACAAGAGCGAGCATCTCTTTATCAACGCCTTCTTCTATACCTGCGTCTACGTAGCAGTAGAGTCCTTCGTTTTCATGTGTTTCGAATCCGTATTCACTTCCTGCAACTTTGAGCATGTAGTCCTCTGCATCTCTTACGTTTTTACCGTAAGGGCTTGCAGGACCTGAAGATTCAGCTTCAACTGAAGGAATGCGAACTATCTCTCTTGTGTGTTCTAAGAGTTCTTCAAAATGTTCATCGATATATTTATCGGTCTTAAGACTCATGATTATTT
>CAYUGP010000092.1:0-6038 GCA_964444315.1 uncultured Oscillospiraceae bacterium
ATATACTCCCATCATGCAAGCCGTCCTTACCGCATACTCGATCGTACATCTGTCAAACAGAAAGCACGCAATATAGATAAACAGCACGATAACACCCAGTATCACGGGCATTATAAGTGCTGCCTCCACGGTAAAACTACCCTGTTTTTTAGTAAGAGATCTCCTACAATCCATAATACACGGTGACCAAAAATCCCGTCATCACAAACGGAGCAAACGGGATGACCGTCTTCATCCTTCCCCTCTTTGATATAAGAAGATACCCCGAATAAATTGCTCCGCACATAAGTGCTGCTGCAAACGTGAACATCTGCGTACGAACCCCTACAAGCATCCCAAGACATGCCAGCAGATATCCGTCTCCTTCACCTACCCCGATCCTTCCCGTCCGGGCAAGAAGTATCATGGCAATCCCCGCTACCGCCGGGATAAGAAGATCATATGACAGTATGGGCATGCCCGTACCGCACGGCGTGAATACAAAATCCGCAAGCGATATGACGATGCCCCCTGTTGACGCCACGATAAGAGGCAGTATGTAAATATTTCTCTCCCTTATATCCGTATATGCACTTACCGCCAGGGCCGCAAGTGCCATCATCTGTTTTATCTCCCGCATCTGCTGCACGGCCTCCTGCCTTCTGCTTCACTCTTTCTTACCCTGCGGACACTTCTCTTGAGCCCGCTGCATGTAATTTGGTTATGGTATCTGTCGCCCTGCGGTGTTATATACAAATGCTCATATTCTGGGTAATGCCATTTAAGATACCGCTCATCTTTCGGATCTCTTTCCAGAGCTTTAAGATGAAATTCGCAACCTGATCTACTGCCAAAAGCTCATGGAACTCATCAATATACAGGTGTGTCCATCTGCCTGCCTTCGCATTTGTCTTGATTTTTCCTCTTAAGGTTTCCATCATGATCAGCATGCTTGTGATACGTAAGTTATCCTTAAGCCCTGCTATATCAAACGCGATCAGTCTGTTACTAAGGTCTACGTTTGTTCTGTGGTTAAACAGATTCAGTGACCCGTTTACAAATATCTCCATTGCTGCAGCAAGATGATTTGCAAGGTCTGTTCCTTCATCCAAAAGACCCTGATATACATCTTGAAGTGTCGGTGAATAAGCTCGTACCTGCTCTTCTCTTGAAAGACTTTCGGAAAGATTTATGTCTGTTACTTCCGCCTTCATAAACTCCGGCACTTCATACTCGGCTGCTTTCTCGGCTTCTCCGTTAAGACGCTTTCTCATGCTGTAGTTGGCTGAATAAACCTTGTCTATAACCCTGTCTACAACGCCCTGTTCCTCTGCTTCCATGTCTCTTTTAAGAAGCGAAGATATAAGCGTTAAGATAAAATCTGCCTTTTCAGAGATGATTTCCCTTAGCCCCGCATAGTCAACGCCTTCAAAATCCACGTCCATCGGGTTAAGATAAAATTCTTTCTTTGAGTCAAAACAGATAACCGTGCCATGCATCTTCAATATTACCGGACCATATTCCGACTGCGGATCTACGATTAAGATCTGGTCATCGAGATTATTCAGGTAAACAGAAATGATCTCGCTCTTTGAAAATACGCTTTTTCCGGAGCCGGACTGACCAAGGATCATCCCGTTATGGTTCTTTAAAAGCTTCTTATCTGCAAATATCGCATTCTGTGAAAGCTGGTTAATCCCGTAATAAACACCGTTCTCATCATTAAGCTCCTGTGTCTTAAACGGCATGAACATCGCAAGACAGCTCGACGAGAGATTTACTACTCTCTTAAACTCCTGTATGCCATAAATCAGGGCTGAATTAAGTGCTTCCTTCTGCATTGCAAAGCAACTTTTAAGCGTCAGGCTCTTTAAAGATGCAATGTTCTTTAGCTTATCCTCAATCTGTAAAAGCTCTTCCTTGGAATCCGCCAGCACAAGCACCAGAATCGTTGTGTTAAAATAATGGTCATCCAGGCTATCCAGTTCCTTCATAAAACGATCGAGCTTTTCCTTCTCGTTAAGGAGCTTCTGCGATGCATCTGCAAGATAGTCATTGTTATTACGGTTTCTCTGCTTTTCGCCCTCAATCTTCATACCAACAGCCATGTACTTTCTTGAAATCTCCTGCTTAAAGCCTGATATATCAAGAAGCTCATTATTTACCGTCACATAGCTTGTACAGTTGATTTTGGAGAGCGATGTGATGATATCTGACTCAAGCGCCTTTGGATAATCCTCGATATACATCACCTTTCCGTAGCTTCCATTTATCACAAATGACTCATTATCAAATTCAATAGCGGCAGGAGACAGGATATTTATGAAATCCTGCCCCGTTGATACCGCATTCTGAAAGGAGAACCTGTATCCGCTTTCAAGTCCGGTATGCATGAAGTTATAAATAAGCTGCATCCTTTCATCTATGGAAAGTGCTCTCATGGATGATCCCTGCATACCGTTAAGCCCAAGCCCGATAAAAGCTGATCTTATAGCACCTTCAATCGACATGAATGTTGCCTTGGCATCCTTCATACCATCCGCTTGTAGAGTCAATGTCAAATAGATTGTCTGATAAAGCCCCTGCTTTGCATCCGATAGCTTCTCTCTGATCACCTGGTTATAAGAGTCCCTTAGTCTGTCATCTGCATCGCCCCGCTTTTTATAAAGCACCTTCTCATGAAAATCCTTCTCGTCTACATGTTCATTGGCAATGCTGTATGAAAACCTGCACGGAATACCCTTTAATACCTTTGAAAAACTGACAATGATGCTCTTCTGTTCATCATCTGTTACCCCTGCAAAGTTGATGTCACTGAGCATATATGTCTTTGAATACTTGCCCCCAGGCAGGATAAATATGCCGCTTTCCTCAATGGCTTCCACAGAGAAGATATCTTGAACGCAGCTTACTTCTGCATGTACAGGAGCGTCATACATCTTCGTCTGTTCGTACTTCGTCTTGATTACCGCCATATTCCCTCCTGAATAATTCTTCCATAGTTTCTATGCCAACATTTCTTAAGTTCTTGTAATCCAAAAGTCCTAAGGAAATCTGTGATAAAAAGCTATCCTTCTGCGCCCCGTATACAGGAGCGATGAGAAAACCTGCTCTTGCAAAGATCTTATTTACGGTCTTTTTTATGATCTCCATTGCATCCTTTGAATCACAAAGAAATGAAAGCTGCCCTGATACATTCAAAAACTCAAATACTGTATCCCGACTTAAAGTCCTTGAGTACCTTTTTTCAAGCGTCCTTACATAGTCTTCTTTGTCGAGGTCGCTTATCCCGACAAGATCAAATGTCACAAATACCGGGCATCCAAGCTCTTTTAAAAGTGACAGGGTATCTCCGGTGGGCTTTTGGGGATATTCCATTAAAAATAAGCTCATCCCGAATGACCCTTCAATCTGGAAATGATCTCTCATCTCTTTAATTTCCGGAGATATCTCTTTAAGCAGGTCTCTCTTTGCACGGACAAAAGATGCATATGAAAATGGTCTTTTTTCTCCTCCAAGCTGCATAAAGATTACCTTTATTGCTTCGTCTACGGTTAAAGTCCGTACCCCTACCATTTCATTAAGCACTGCTTCATCCGATTCAAACTGCTCACGCACCGGTTCATATATATCGCCCTCTGCAATAAGTGAGACAAATGCCCTCGCTGTGTGTGATTCTCCTTTTGCCGGGGCAATCCTTTCTGTGATACGGATTCTGGATTTTACTTTTAGTGCTGCTTTTACAGCCCCCTTTATGCTTCCTGTCACTTCAAAAACTTTGACCCATCTGCCGCCGTCAAAGCAAAAGGCACCGGACGGATCAAAACTAAGGAATCCCATGCTATTTGCAGATTTTTTCGGTGCGGAGATAAGCATCCTGTTTGCTTCTTTGATCAGGCGCTTTCTCTCTTTTTCCGCCTTTCTTTCCTCCCTGCTTCTCTCCACCCGTTCCTTTTTCTTTGTCATAGCTCCTCCTTACTTTCCGTCAAACCACTGATTGATCAGGGTTGTGATCTTGTTCTGGAAGTTCGGAAGCAGTGTCTTAGTACCGAAAATGTACAAAAGACCAGCAATTCCGGCTGCCACTGCGATGATGATGAACATGATAATGATCTGGTCTACAGCAGGCTTCTTCTGTGAAAGTCTTACCTTCATACCGATCATCATCTGGTCAAGCTTTGAAATTACCTTTCTCATATCCGTATTCTCCTTTCGTTCTTGGTAGGACTTCCTTGCCCTTCGTAAGTTATGTGGGACACCCACCGCCCTAATCCGAAACCAATTAATAAAAAACTGCAAAAAAAACCCCGAACCATGATTTCTCATAGTTCGAGGTAAAATCCTCGTTAGTCATATAATTTCCAATATAATCGACGATGCAATTCAAGCCACTTGTGCTTCTTTAGCGTCATCTTCATCGCTGTTGATTTTGGAGTCAAGCTCTTTTACAACATTTATGGACATCAGAACAACAGCTACTGTAGTTACTATGTCCGCTACAGGAGCTGATAAAAGAGCTCCTTCTACGCCAAAGAACATAGGAAGAAAAATGGCAAGCGGAACACTTAATACAAAGTCCCTGAGTAATGATAGTCCCATAGCCATTACTGGCTTTCCAAGAGACTGAAGGAAAACACTAGTAGACTTCTGAATACATGTCAGAATGATCATTGAAAGGAAAATCCTGAATGAAAGAACCGCAAATTCATTATAAAGACCGTCCTCACTTCCAAATATTGATGTAATCTGAAGAGGGAAAAGCTCAAATAAAAGCACTGAAACCAGCCCTACAATTGCTTCAGCTTTGATGATTGTTGTAAACAGCTCTTTTACCCTTCTGTATTCTCCTGCTCCATAGTTGTAGCCGACGATAGGCTGAGAACCTGCGGCAATTCCGATACATACCGATACTACTATCTGGAATACCTTCATAACAATTCCTACTACTGTAAGTGGGATATCAGCGCCATACTTACTCATTGCTCCATATTTAACAAGAACATTGTTCATTACACCCATGATTACCACAATAGAGAGTTGTGTTAAGAAACTGCTTATTCCAAGAGGGACAAACTTACCTATTACGACCATATCAGGAGTCATGTTTTTTAAAGTGAGCTTAAAGGTCTTTGCCCTGAAGAGAATGTACACAATTCCGCAGATTGCTGTAACAATCTGACCTGCTATAGTCGCGATAGCAGCTCCCTTCATTCCCATATGAAGGGCGAAAATTGCAACAGGGTCAAGAATCACATTGATGATACATCCTGCAAGAGTAGTAATCATGGCAAATTTAGGGCTTCCATCAGCCCTGATAATGGAATTAAGGCCATTACCGACAACAAAGAAAGGAATTCCCAAAATGATGTAATCAAAGTACTCATTTGCATATGGAAGGTTGTTCTCAGTAGCTCCAAACGCTGTAAGGATCTGTGACTTAAATACAGCAAAAAGAACTGCCATTATAACTCCGAATGCCACAAGAAGCATTACAACATTGCCCATGCTCTTATTTCCGGACTTCACATCTTTTTTACCCTGACAAAGACTAAGATATGCAGCAGCGCCATCCCCAAGCATCAGAGCAATCGCAAGTGATATAACTGTGATTGGAAAAACAACATTTGTTGCACCATTTCCAAGATATCCTACGCCTCTTCCAATGAAAATCTGGTCCACTATGTTATAAAGTGACGATACAAGCAGCGACATAATGCAGGGAATTGAAAACTTGAGAAGAAGCTTTCCTATCCTCTCTTCTGCTAGATAGTTATTTGTGTTCTGATTCATTTTTACCTCCTTAAAATCCGTAAAAAAAGAACACGGTAAGCGAGTCTTCACTTACACGTGTTCGGTTACAACCCAGTATTCATAAATCGCCTGCCCGCTGGGCGGCATTCAATTACTCGGTTATGATACAGATTTTTTTGAGCTCACGTAATAGTCAGATTTGACAAAAAAATTAGCTTTTTTGAAAATTCCATGCGCCAATAATCAGAGAACTCAACATTTATAAATTCGCCTGTTCTTTCATCTTCGGAAACTCTCTTTATTTCCGT
>CAYUGP010000093.1:0-6026 GCA_964444315.1 uncultured Oscillospiraceae bacterium
GTCGTCAGTTCATAATGCGATCCTGTGTAGATGTCGGTCACCGTAAAATTAGTTCCTGCCGGGAGGTGTTGAAGGGTCGTGCTTAAAGAGCCTGCAGGGTCGGATGCTCTGAATGTGAGCACTGCCACATTGGAGTAGACCACCTTGGGATCTCCGTTTTCATCTACACCTTTTGTTCCCACGACATCAAATACAAATGTCGCATCTTCTGACAGTTCAAAAGTAGTTAGATACTTCTCGATACGTAGATTTCCGACTCTAGGCACATGGGTATTTGTAACCTTGATTGTCAACACATTCGCTACGTCCGAAAGAACTGAGTAGTCCGTCTCATATATAGGTGCAGTATCATCACCCGGATCGTAAATAGTTTCCTCTTCTACGGTGTATTTGATCTCGTGCCAAACGTTGGGTTCGTCGAAACTTGCATTTTCCGTCTCAACGAAATACTTCGGAAGGAACCCGAAGCTTCCTTTCCAATCCCCGTCCTCATCAGGCACTATCTCCAGTGTCGGAGGCTCTCCGTTTTCGTCTAATACGACTTTATCTATTTTTGTTTCATTTCCGTCCTCATCCTTCACCACATAATATGACTTTAGAGTAAGAACTATCTTTGAAGGTCTGATGTGTTCCCAGTCGTTAGCATCATCCCAATCTTTCTCTACATTCACTTTATAAGTCTCGGCACGGTGATACATAGTTTCAGTGGGTTTATTGATCTCCTTGCTGTTGGCTTCGACAAGTGTTGCGGTATTATCATAATTACGCCACATTACCTGTTTCCCGTCAGCATCGACCAATGCATCTACCTTTGTGTAAATATAGATCTCCGTATCCTTGTTGACTGAGACTGTTTCATTACCTTCCTGATCTGTATCTATGACCGTCGGATGCTGGCAATCCACATAGAACGTGAATGACCTTTCGTCGTTCGCAATTACATAAGAGAAACCGCTTGTATTGTCTCCATCAGATTCTGATGAACTTCCGTTCAGTTTAACGGTCACCTTTTCAACTGTGAGATACTCAGGGATCGGGTCGCTTATGACTATATCCCTACAGTCGAAAGGCATCGTGTTCCTCAATGTAAGGCGATACACAATGGTACCTTTTCCGTCAGAATCAACCCGGCATCTCTTTGCATCTGTGACATCGCCCTCAATGGTTCCGTCAGGATCCGAATTCTTTATAAGCGATACGGCAGTATCCCTTAAAAGGATACTTGCCCTTGACATCTGCTGTACGGGAACTGTATGAATATCTCCTGGCGTATCTTTAAAATCATTTGCGGATATAACGGCACCGTTTATCGCCTGCGCATCCGGACCGTCAGGAGAAAGCTGCGACGGCGCTACCATATTGATATATGCCGTAAGCGTCGTCTTGGGTCCCAGATGGAAATCCTCTCCGTTCGATGCTGTTCGACAGTCGATGGCAATCGCGGTTACAGTACTCGGGTCTTCCGGACAAACGTCTGTCCATATCTCTCCATTTGTCAGATCCGTCCACGCCTGTCCGATACCGACACGACTTGTAAGCGTTGTCGAATAATATACTTTCGGATCGCAGTGAACAGTCGTTGCCTGACCGTCGCATGGCGTATTCTTCAGATCCTCTATGTCGACAGATTGGAATGTCCCTTGCCAGTGCGATGTCTCGCCTTCCTGATCGTTTGCATCCAGAGTACCGCTGTCTAGGATATCGTAGAATATGATCTCTTCGCTCTTGGTAGATTCCCAAGTGGTATACTGCAGTCTGTACACATAACGATTGCCGACAGTAACGCGCTCCCCGTCTGAAGTGAAATCCTTGTTCTGTGGCAGTCCGTTAAGAGTCTCGGGAACTGCAACCATCTTTGTGAATCCGGACTGAACAACAGTTACTGCGTTCCATTTTATGCTACATACGTTGAATCCCGATATGGGATTGTTGTCCGCAATGGGCTGGAATGCCGACCTGATACTGGCAGGAAGCTTAGATATGAGACTGCCGCTCGCAGTCTTTCCTCTGCCGTACTGATTTCCGTTCTCGTCTTTGAGCGTATTCTCAAATCCAACGTAGTTGGTAGTATTTATTCCTCTTGCGCGTATATTCTGGAAACTATTTTCGAGAATGAAATAGAAATCCATATAACACTGCCAGTTAGTACCCGGCGGATCTCCGCATCTCGGATCGGCAAACGAATACTCGATTATGAGCATGTACTGATCGAGTTCCGGAATATACTGCGTATCTACAGAGAAATCATCCTCTGTGAGGAAATAGTAAGTATTATAGTCGTAAGTGGTCCTACCCGCATACTGAAGAGGTTTATATGAAGGATACCTCGAAGCATTACCCTGGTGGGAAGACCATTGCTGATTGTATACTCCTATAACGCTTCCCGATGCAACGGAAGTGCCCTTGGGAAGAAGATCATAAAATACTCCGGAAAGAAGTTTGTACGGTTCTTCTATATCCGTGGTTCTGCTTATCTCTTTAGAAACAGCAAGAAGGTTCTCTGCGTGAAGCTGAACGTATGCTATCTCTTTGCTCTGCAGTGCGGCCTGCTGCTGTACTGCAGTCGAATCATCAGGAACGCTCACTGTTTTGGTAACTGTAAGCGAGTCATCCGCTTTCGTAAGCTTCCATATAACGTCTGCAGCATTGATCGTATTATAACTGTTGCCGCTGAGACGCGGTTCACCGCTGTAACTGCCGCTTTCGCTGAGGTTGAATATCTTGAAACTCGCAATATTCTTTAAGTATGTCTGACACGGTTTCGACACACCGGTGTCAGTTGTGTAGTTCATATCTCTTCTGATCTGTTCCAGAACTCTTGTAGTCGGATGAAGATGGATCAGAAGGCTTATATCCAGAATTGTGCGGAAATACGAACTGTCGTGTTCAAAACGCACATCAACGGTATCCGCAGGAAGCGGGAACTGTCTGGTGCCCAAAGGACTTATCTCAGATCCTCTCACCGGAGTGCCGTCATCATTCATATCTCCGTTCCAGTAATATGCTCTTGTATAATCGTTGTACTGAGTGGTCCAGTGATGATCCGTAGCTTTTATTACAACACAGTACGGGGTGAATTCACTGGCTCCTTTTATCCTGACGTATACATATACGGGCTTGTAATTAGCGTAATCCTTGGCATCTTCGATATCCGGTTTCCATACACCAGCTGCATAAGTGCCCGTATACTCTTTAAAAGCAGGCAACTGGAAGCCTCTGATCCAATAGTCTCCGTCGTCGCCTACAAGGAATACATTTCCATCTCCATCCCTGCCGGTACCTATAGGATATGCGCTGGGCGTATCACTGTTAGGCTGCCATCCATTCGGATGTTTTGCATTGGCGGATGAAAGCATAAGTTGGTCTTCTTCAAGTATTATGTGCTGTCCTAAAATCTGGTCTCCGCTTGTCGAAGATGTTCCAGTATATCTAAAGTGATAGGCATAACGCGTATATCCGTCGAATGTTGTGGACAATATATCAAGGTCGAGTCCCTGATCAAGAGCAGACTGTCCACCGTATACATATCCGTTGGGGTTATTCCCAATATATCTTTCCTTGTAAAAAACTCCATTTCCGCTGGCATCGCGAAGGAACAGACGACTTTCAGCCGGTGCCTTTCTGACCAGTGTATAGCGGGTCGTCTCATCGCTTTCCGCTGTTTTAGCCTCCCAGGTCTCTGTAACATCGAACATGGCTTTTATGACCAAACCGTCGTTTACCAGATCGACGTAGGGATTGCCAGTAGAAGGATCGATCTCACGGCACTTGTTTACGATATCATTGATCTTATATTTAACGAGAACGGCAAAATCTACAGTCGGATAGTGTGCGGAGGCAGTTTTAGATGAAGACGCTCCTTCGTCTGAGCTGTATCCTGTCTGTGAGTACCGCCCGTCACTGAATCCTGTAGTTGCAAATACAAAATGGTTATTATTACGTATGCTGATATTTTTGTAATAATCAGACATATGCCTATAATAGCTGAACTGATCCTTACCGTAGGTAGGAAGGCCCTGCCTCATACCTGTAGTACGCAGCATTCCGACAAATGTACCTTTGAATACTTCACCTCCGATTTCTATTGCAGAATAATCTTCATCATAGGTCGTTACTATTTCCCAAGGCTGAGTTGAAGACCGCGATCCAAGTCTGCCATACTCTACGTTCCAAACAATATAGAAATACTCATCGGCATCGCTGGGTTTCGTTCCCCAGGCGTTTTGCCATCCAAGGTAAACGCCTTCGTTAACATCGGGCTGCGGCCTAGCGTATGCACTTCCACCGGCTCTCGTCATCATGGCAAGAGAAAGATCAGTATTTGTCTCATCTTTATCCAGGACGCCGTCACCTTCGTCGTCAACGGTCACCCTACATGCGATGTCGTGCGTGTAGTAGTCTTTCCAAAGTTTTCTGGGCCAGCAATAACGGTCAATATCACTTCCTCCGACGATAACTCCTGTATCGTATTCCGTTTCGGTGAAGCCTGCCGCCCTCGCGGCTGCTTCGTCGGGATATCCTCCGTCTACATCCAAAGGATCGACTTCATAAGAAAACTCTGCGGCAAAATTGGTGCCGCCATTAAGAGGAGAATGATTGACAACGATTATTTTGTCACCCTCAACATACCAGTTGAAGACAGACTCACTGTTGGTATTAGGAGCTTTGGGAAGCTGCGAAACAACTTCGTCAACTCCCGTCCCGTTCCATGAATAAAAAACATGCGCAGGAAGTTCAAAACGAACCGATCCCTTAGGAAGCCAGTCGTCTTTTGCGCCTGCAACGTTCATCTTTATAACGAGATTGGCAGCTTGCTGTGTAACGGATGTCACAGTGTAATCACCGACAACCCAGCTCTGTGGATGGAACAAAAGATTATGATGGCTTGCATCAGTGTATTCGTAATTATCACTGGCGCCGCCACCGCCGTTGACCCATTCAAAACCCCAGTTAAGTTTGAGATTTCTTACTACATGCCATGTAGATTCTGCAAAAATAAAGGGCGAGAAATGATTATCACCGTCGGCCGGGATAGTGAAAGTAACCTTATTTCCGGCAAGGGTATGTCCTCCGACAACTTCCGCAGCTCCTCCTTTAATGTGAAGAAGCTTGGCAGTAGAAGTGGCATTGTTAATAGGATCGCCTTCAACCGTCACAGTTATATCTTCAGTCGGTCTTATATTGCCCAATGAAATATCCAAAGCGAAATACACAAGGTATTCTTCTTCCATTAGTGGCTGTATAAGCTCTTCGTACCCGGTTGCTTCACTCAGCGAAAGAACCGCACCATCAGGGGCGTTTTCAACGGTTACCGTGAAGACGCCAAATGTGGAAGTCAAAGTGCCTGATGCTTTCATTCCCTCCGCGAAAACCTTTTCAGAACTCTCCTTATTCAGGGTATCCGTTCCCATGTTTCGAACTTCTAAAATCTCCCCTTCTGCCACATCGTTGGCAGCAAATGATGAAAAAGGAAGGAATTCAAAAATCATCACGAGCACTATGAGAAGTGCTGCAATTTTCTTTAAATATCTAATAATATCGTTCACTTAATTATCTCCTCTCACGTAAACAATATTCTTTTATATACGCCAAAAATTGGTCAAACTAAACCGAAATATTTTACCATGCACAAGCGATTAATCTCAATATAACTGGGACAATAACGAAAAATCTGCGTAATATTTATATGTTAGCTATATATAACAAAAATATATACAGTCTATGAATAATAGCACGAATATCGTCAGTAAAAGAGTCACAAAAAAACTGCAGGATGCTCTCCTGCAGTATCAAAATGACAAGTTGTTTTTTTATTTCGAGAAGATCACGTGCCTTGCGATATTCCCCGAATCGTCTACCACGGCGTAATCGTAGTATCTCTCGCCGTTTTCTCCTCTTATCTCCGATATGGTGGCTTCGACTGTAACGACATTGCCGTTCTCATCGTATTCGCCTCTTGAATAAACGAAGAAGTCGCCGGTTTTCCCTTGACCGCCCGTAAGGGTGAGCGAAGGACTGTAATAGAT
>CAYUGP010000094.1:0-5910 GCA_964444315.1 uncultured Oscillospiraceae bacterium
TGTAGGTCTTTTCCCTGCAGGTCATGCCTATGATGGGCATGGGGCAGCGGTTCCTTGAGACCATCCTTGCCGTGTCGCCGCTCATGGTGCTGGTCACTATGCAGGCAGCTTTCGTATCTATGGCAAGCTGTCCCGCAGAATGAGACAGAGCATCCGTCAGATCCTCTATATTGAAATCCGTGTTAGCGAAGCGCTTCTTGTAGTCTATATGCTTTTCAGCATCAAGAGCTATGAGAGCCATGGCTTTTACGGCCTGTACAGGGTACTTGCCCGCTGCAGTCTCTCCCGAGAGCATTATGCACGAAGAACCGTCGAATACAGCGTTGGCCACGTCGGAGATCTCAGCTCTCGTGGGACGGGGCTTTTCTATCATGGACTCAAGCATCTCGGTAGCTGTTATGCTCACTCCGCCCTTCTTCTGGCAAAGGTGTATGAGCTGCTTCTGTATGGCCGGAAGCTCCGTATACGGAATCTCCACGCCGAGGTCTCCTCTCGCCACCATGAGGCCCTCGCAGTGATCCAGAATATCCTCTGCATTGTCCACGCCGGAACGGTTTTCTATCTTCGCTATGAGCTGTATGCTCTTTCCCCCGTTCTCGTCAAGGAAGTTCCTGACATCGATCATGTTTTCGCTGTTAGATACGAATGAGCAGGCGACGAAATCAACGTCGTTTTCTATGCCGAAGAGAAGATCCGCCTTGTCCTGCTCACTGAGGAATACCTGCTTCAGGACCTTGCCCGGAAAACTCATGGACTTCCTGTCTGAAAGCTTCCCTCCTATCTCGGTGATGCAGTTGATAGCCGTTCCTTCTATGGAAACGACCCTGAAGGATACCAGACCGTCGTTCACCAGTATGGTATCTCCTACCTCCAGCTCCTCGCAGAGTTTCGGATAGGATACGCTGACACCGCTTTCGTTTCCCTGTCTTTCGTCACACCAGAAAGCGAACGCCGCTCCGTCCGGAATGATCACGGAACCGTTTTCAAAGGTCCTGATCCTGTATTCAGGGCCTTTGGTATCAAGGAGGATGGCGATGGGCACTTTCATCTCCTCCCTGACCTTCTTGATCATATCTATGGTCTTTTTCTGGCTCTCATGAGTACCGTGGGAGAAATTGAGTCTCGCCACGTCCATGCCGTTTTCGATGAGGCCCCTTATGACCTCCTCAGAATCGGTGGAAGGTCCCATGGTACAGATTATTTTTGTCTTGTTGTATAGCATATGTTTCAAACTAAGGGCAGCAGAAAACTGCCTCTCCTTTCCGTATCTGTTATATTCCGATTATATCATAACAAGGAGGTTCAAACACACAAGAATCATTAAGCAGCCTTGCTGCAAAAGAGCGCTGCAGACAAAAAAAGAAGGTCCCGGAATGACATCCGAAACAGACCTTCCATAAAACTCACGTATCCCGGTTATCAAGGCTCCGGGATCTTCCCATCCGCTTTGCTTTCTACATGAAAAGAAAGAAAACAACAAGCACAAGAATGCTGAACAAAGCGATGTAGAGAAGGAACTTCAGGTACGCACTTTTCCTCTGGGATATGAACTTCCAAAGCGAAGCAAAAACAACAACGAATAATCCGATAATAAGCAATCTTCCCATTTTTATCTCCTGACCTTTTTATCCGGAAGAGCGGATCTGTAATCTTTTCTTCCTCTTTTCGCTGAAACTATATGAAAAAAACGGTGCGTATTGGTCAATCCGGAATTGACAATTTTCACAGGGCCAAGGGTTTAAGACCAAAGAAATCCAGTATGTCGTTGATCTTCATCATGTCGTATATCCTGTTTTTCAGGCAGTAAGCAACTATGAGATCCGTCTTGTCTGACTTTGAAAGGCTGTAACCGGCCTTGCCGAGGAAATCCGATGCCTCGCCCACATCCAGCCTAAGCCCGACGGACAGGGCAAGAGCCGTTTTTTTCGTAACGCCCGTGTCGGGGTTGTTCAGTATCCTGTGGAAAGCCTGCCTGCTCATATGAGCGTTTTTGTATACGTCTGCCGCCTCTATGGAGTATACGATCATATAGTTTTCGACAGCTTCAGCGAAGCTTACATCCTTGCTTTTTAATATCTCTTCAAGAGACTTTATGGCTTCGCTGCTTGTGACAGCCTGTTTAGAAGGCCGAGATACGGGTAATGAAAAGCTGGCATTCCCTTTGCTTTGCAGATACCAAGGAACGTCATTGTCTGTCAGAGCACCGTCTCCGCCAAAGCTGTTTTCAACAAAGCCGTTTATATCGTCGATGAGATTTTTATCCGGCTGTCTGAATTTTTTGAAAAAACGGAACATATCGGTCACTTAATATACTTCTTACTGTTTCTGAGCCTGATCAGGCAGCTTTGCTGCTACTTTTTCCCCTGTTACGGAACGGAAGATCATAGGGACCATCTTCTGTGCTATCTCAAGATAGCTCTTGTCCTCTCCCTGGTTGAGCCAGAATACCGAAATACCGCTGGCTGACATCAGAAGGTATTCTGCAACAGCACGGCTGTCAGTACTCGCATCTACGGTACCAAACCTTTTACCCTCTTCCAGAAAAGCACTTATGGCTTTACTCGCATTGTCGGAAGAAAGAGTCTTGTAATTTCCCTGAAGAAGTTTAGGCGCCGCAAATATGGTCTGTCTTGCCACATCTTTGGAAAAGCTGTCCATGAATGCAGCGGTGCTCATGAAGAAGTCACATATGGACTGATATGGAGTTTGAAGATTTTGAGGCGTGAGATCGAGATGGGCGGCGCCTTTTTCGAGTATCTCGTAATAGAACTGGAGAAGCACTCCGTCTTTGTCTCCGAAAAAATTGTAAAAGGTGCTCGTCGTTATACCGGCAGCTTTGCAAATGTCGCGTATGGTAGCCTGTTCATATCCGTATTCGGAGAACATCTTCATGGCGACCCTGTAAATGCGCTGCTTTTTCTCCCTTGATTTCTTTTCCTGATTGGTCAGTCTTTCCTTCATGGCTATGCTGCCCTTTGTTTCTAATATATAGGAAAACCATGTTTTCCTTGACTGATATTATATCACAATGATATCATCAAAACAAGTTTTATAACACGTTCCAAAACATGTTTTTAAAAAGTGGTGAAAGAGAGGCAATGATGTTTTCAAAAGAATTCAATGAAAAAGTGCAGATGTTTAAAGATGCATCCTTCTTTAAGCACACTCCTGTGACACCGAACCTTTCCAATGACTATACCTGGAAAGTGCTCGATTCCGGATATCCGGTCAAAAAAGCATATTATGATTCCAAAGTAATGGACAAGATCGTATGCGAGAACCACGAAAGATACAGATTCGACGCATATCTCGATCTCGGGACGAGGAATCACTTTCCCCAGATGGACGCCCTCGGAGGCGGTTCATACACTCTGAATGAGGAAACAGGCGGTATAAACGTAACTGATGCGCCTACCATGACTGCAGACGACTATGACGCCTTTGCGGAGAATCCCATGAAGTGGCTCAACATACTCTTCCAGAGGAAGTTCCCCGATCTTACTACTGATCAGTTTGTAAAGGCCACAATGGCATTCCTTCAGGCCTCCGGTTTTCAGAAGAACATAGAAGAAAAGTTCGCCAATAAATACAACACTCCTACCATGGTCTCTACAAGCACCAACGTTTCTTCTCCTTTTGAAGCATTCCACAGCAGCTTCAGAGGCATAGCAGGCATATCCCTCGATATGAGAAGATGCCCGGACAAGCTTGACAATGCGATACAGGCATATTGGAAAGGTGTATCTTTAGGCAGCCTGCAAAGAGCAGTTGGGAATCACGAACACAGCTATATATCAGACGTATATATCGGCCTCATCGCTCATGCCATAATGAACGGGAAACAGTTCGACAGGTGCTACTGGCCTTATCTTAAGGAGATCTTCGACTCCTGCACACACACCGGAAGCATGGCATACATATATGTTGAAAGCACAGTTGCAAGATTTGCAGATCATTTTGCAGATATCCCTGTGGGAAATGCCATGATGCATCTTGAACTTGACGACTTGTTCGAAATGAGGAAACTCCTTCCCAAGATGCCTCTTGTCGGAGGACTCACCACCGATATGCTGGGCACTGCGGATCCTGATACCTGCGTCGATTGCGCAAAGAAGCTCATAGACGAGATGGGCGACGGATACGTCATTTCTCAAAACAAAATGCTGTCATTCAGAAATGACTGCAGAAGAGAGAACCTTATAGCCGTAAACGATTTCGTCAGAAACTACGTACACTAGAGACGGGAGGTAAACCATGAATATTTTAAAAGCGGTCATCGATCAGAAAAAAGCTGTCAAGGCTCTTAAGAACGTTCCCGTATACAGCGACGAATGGTGGGAGAAGATCCCCGACACTGTAACATTCGTAGATCCGGAACTAAGGCCCATAATGGTCTTTGCGGTAGTCTTCGGAAGCATACAGATGTAGGGCTGGCACATTGCTCTTTAGGCAAGAGAGCCCTTAGAATTTAAGCAAAATAAAACCCGGTCTGCTCAAAACAGATCGGGTTTTTTCTGACCTTTTCAGGTCGTTTGATTGTCTTTGGGGGCTATTCCACCGTTTCCTTGACTGTTTCCTTTACTTCCTTGAAGAACTCTGTAGCGTCCTTTACGGCTTCGTCTGTTGCCATATCGGTCTCCGCAAGGATCTGCTCCTCCGTGGCTTTGCCGAGGGCAAAGTCCTCTGCGATCTTTGCAAAGCTGTCATCAACAAGACCGTCGCGTTTGAGAGCAATGGAAAGGGCCTTCATCTCCACAGTAAGATCGAGCTTGTCGTCTTCAAAGAGATTGTTGTAGAGCTTTACCAGTGCGCCCTTTATCTCCTCGAGGTTCTTCTTGAGCTTATCGGGAGTGTCGCCAATATCCGTGCCGCTGTCCTGAAGCTTTATGAACTTGCTTTCGATCTCGGCAACACTGGAAGTGTAGTAATTGATGACTCTTCTTCCGGTCTGGAAATCCGTGGGATCGTCTTTGAGATAGCTCAGTATCTTTTCAGACGATGCGCAGATCTCGGTGAAGTCGTTGCGGATCTTAGGATCATTGATCCTTACTGAGTTGATCCTTATCCTGTTCAGGAGGGACTTGGTATCGTCCACAGCCTTTTTCTGCTCATAGGAAAGGGCTTTCTTTTCGCCCTCGGCAGGCTGCTGTGATTCCTTCTCTCCGGACTTAAGACCCGAGATGATGATAGCAACGAGAAGTACCACGAAGCCGATGGCCGCGACCCATACCAGCGCTCCGAAGAGTCCTGCGAGCACGGGGATAAGATTTTTAAGAAGCCAGAAGGCAACGACAAGCGCAAGTATCACGCCCAGCCCGCCTCTTTTTCTTTTACTCATTTAAATTCTCCTTAATACTTAGGCCTTTACTTCCTCGATAAGTCCGGAATTCTGACCTGTCTTAGTCATGGAGAGAAGCTTCTCTCTGAGTTCGTTTTCGATCTTTGCGAGAGCTGCCTCAGCCTCGACTCTCTTCGCATGTCCTTCTTCCTGGATAGCGAGTACTTCGTCGAGTGTAGCCATGAGCTGTTCATTGGTGTATCTGACTGTTTCGAGATCTACGATAGCTCTCTCGCTTTCCTTTGCGATCTCTACTGCTCCGGTGTGGAGAGTCTCTGCGTTCTTTCTCAGAAGCTCATTCGTAGCTTCCGTTACTGCGCTCTGAGCTGCAACTGCCTGCTCTGAGTGAGCAAGCCCAAGGGCCAGTACCATCTGGTTCTTCCAAAGAGGAATGGTGTTGTTGATGGTCGTCTGGATCTTTTCGATCATCAGGTTGTCGCTGTTCTGGATGAGTCTGATCTGCGGAGCCATCTGAACGCTTATGGTCCTGGTGATCTCAAGGTCAGCAAGTCTCTTTTCGAATCTCTCGCACATGGATGCGAAGTCGGATGCTCTCTGAGCGTCTTCTGCAA
>CAYUGP010000095.1:0-5764 GCA_964444315.1 uncultured Oscillospiraceae bacterium
TTCACCACAAGGCCCTTAGAAATGTTCAAAAGAAGCCTCAACACTCCGTCGGCGCAAAGGAAAGCTTCCGGCATGGATATCCTTCTGTTCGCAGAATCGTCGAGCGTTCTTTCAAGCCACTGCGTACTTGCGGTCTGGGCGGCATTGGCAGCATCGTTTATAAGATACCTCGACAGAGAGCATACTCTCTCGCAACGCATGGGATTTCTCTTGTAAGCCATGGCGGAAGATCCTATCTGATCTTCTTCAAAGGGCTCCTCGAGCTGCCTGTCGTGCTGCAGAAGACGTATGTCTCCGGCCATCTTGTACGCGCTCTGGCCTATGGAAGCAAGAGCGTTCAGTATCCTTGAATCCGTTTTTCTGGGGTATGTCTGACCGCATACAGCAAAGCATTCCCCGAATCCGAAATCTCCTGCTATTATACGGTTCATCTCGTCTATCTTTGCTTCATCTCCGCCGAAAAGTTCCATAAAGCTGGCTTCGGTCCCCGTAGTGCCTCTGCACCCAAGGAACTTAAGCTGCGACAGAGCGAAATCTATCTCATCAAGGTCGGAGAGAAGATCCTGCATCCAGAGAGCCGCTCTTTTCCCCACGGTAACGAGCTGCGCAGGCTGGTAGTGGGTATACCCAAGGCACGGCAGATCTTTATATTCAAAAGCAAAAGCCGAAAGGTTTTTAAGAACGCTGCAAAGCTCCGAACGTATGTAGTTCAGAGCTTTTCTGTATATTATGATATCCGCGTTATCCGTAACGTAGCAGCTGGTGGCTCCCAGGTGGATGATGCCGGCTGCTTCCGGCGCTGCTTTTCCGTATGCGTATATGTGCGCCATAACGTCGTGACGGACCTCTTTCTCCCTGTTTTTTAGGAATTCAAAATCTATATCATCCGTATGCTCTTCCGGCTGTCTGACCTGCTCACTGCTCACGGGAAGTCCCAGTTTGTTCTGGGCTTTTGCCAAAGATACCCAAAGCAGCCTCCAAGTGCGGGCTCTTTCATACTGAGAAAAGAGCGAAAGCATATATTCCGATGCATATCTCCCCGAAAGGGCCGATTCATACTTTTCGTACATCATATCTCCTTGTGTATATATTCTTCTCTTCTTGCGCCTACAGAAATATATTCTACTCTGCAGCCCACAGATTTTTCAATATATTCGACATAGCGCCTTGCGTTTTCAGGCAGCTCCTCCCACTTTCTGGCCGAGGATATGTCGCATTTCCAGCCCGGAAGATTTTCGTAGACCGGTTTTGCTTTTTCCAAAGCTGCAGGATACGGGAAATCCTCCGTGAGTTTGCCTCCGATGCTGTACTGCGTGCATACGGGTATACTGTCCATATAGCTTAGGATATCCAGTTTGGTAAGAGCTATGGAAGCAGCACCCTGCATTTTTATACCGTAACGTGTTGCAACAGCATCGAAAGCTCCCACTCTTCTCGCCCTTCCGGTTTTTGCTCCGTATTCGGCCCCTGCTTCCCTCAAGGCATCTCCGTTTGTCCCGATCCACTCGGATACGAAAGGTCCTTCTCCGACGCAGGAGGAATAGGCTTTTACTATACCCACCACTTTATCGATCTTCAGCCCGGGAACTCCGGCTCCTATGGGAGCATAGGCAGCAAGTGTATTGGAAGATGTCGTATAGGGATAAATGCCCATATCCAAGTCTCTCAAAGCTCCGAGCTGTGCTTCGAACATTATATTCTTTCCCTTTTCGGCCGCTTCGGAGAGAAGAGCCGACGTGTCGCAGATGTACGGCTTAAGAGCATCTCCGTATTTCTTTAGATACTCCATGAATCCGTCAAAGCTTATTTCTTCCTGTCCGTACACGTTTTTAAGGATGAGGTTTTCCCAGTCCAGGACTTCCCTTGCATGAAGCTCCAGAGCTTCAGGATAGAAAAGATCTCCGGCCATTACGGTCTTCTTTCTGTATTTGTCGGAATAGAAAGGCGCTATTCCCTGCTTCGTGGAACCGTACTTAAGACCCGCAAGCCTGTCTTCTTCGAGGCCGTCGAGATCCCTGTGACAGGGAAGCAGTATGGAAGCCCTTTCGCTTATCCTTAAGTTGTCCGGGGAAATATCGACGCCCCTCGATCTCAGGTCTTCTATTTCCGCGCACAGATTTTCAAGATCGAGAGCGACCCCGTTCCCGAGGACATTCATAACTCCTTTTCTGAACACTCCAGAAGGAAGAAGATGCAGGGCGAATTTGCCCTTTTCATTGACCACGGTGTGGCCGGCGTTTCCTCCGCCCTGATACCGTACGACTACGTCGTAATGATCTGTGAAAAGGTCCACCATACGTCCTTTTCCTTCATCGCCCCAGTTGATCCCCACTACTGCTAAATTAGACATGTCTTTGCTCCTGCTTTCTTTATTCATGACTCGTCCCGGCAGCTTATGCCGCCGGGACCGTATACTTATCCCTATTTGACGCTGTAAAGAAGATCGCCGTAATCAGGATACGGCCAGCACTCCTTTGCCGTTATGAGCTCCGCGCTGTCCACTGCTTCTCTTAAGCTTTCCATCGCCGGGATCACTTTGTCCCGTATATCCGCAGATCTCTTGAGCACATCGGACATCCCGGCGTTCTTTACGCTTACGCTCTCCAGAGCGTCTGCACTATCCATGATGCTGTCTGCAAGTTTCGAAAGCTTTTTTAAAACTGCCTCCTCGGACTTCGTGCTCAGCTTTATTCCAAGGCCCTTCTTCTCCGCCATGCATCCCGCAAGTCTTCTCATGTACTTTTCAACAGCCGGAAGTATATCCTTTCTTACCATATACAGCATGGTGTGAGCCTCTATGGAAACGGTCTTACAGTAGTTATCCAGCATTATCTCGCATCTGGATGCAAGTTCTGCATCCGAGAACACACCCATTGCTTTGAGCATATCCGCGTTCTTCTTATCGAGAAGTCTGGGCATTGCATCTGCAGTGGTCCGAAGATTGGAAAGACCTCTTTTCTCCGCTTCCTTTACCCAGGATTCGTCGTAACCGTTGCCGTTGAAGATGATCCTCCTGTGGTCTTTGATGGTCTTTTTGATTATGTCATGATAGGTCTTGTCGAAGTCGCCCGCTGTTTCGAGTTTGTCCGCAAATTCTTTGAGCACTGATGCTACGGCGCTGTTGATCATTATATTTGCACAGGCAATGGAATCTGAAGATCCCACCATCCTGAACTCGAACTTGTTGCCTGTAAACGCGAAGGGCGAAGTCCTGTTCCTGTCCGTATTGTCGCGCAGGAACTTGGGAAGAGTCGTGACTCCCAGAGCCATTTCTTTTCTCGCGCTTCCGCTGTAGTGCTTCGAGGATTCTATGGACTTTAGAACTTCCTCGAGCTCATCACCCACAAACATCGATACTATAGCGGGAGGAGCTTCGTTGGCTCCGAGCCTGTGATCGTTTCCGGCCGTGGCTACGGAAAGCCTCAGAAGATCCTGATACTTATCTACCGCTTTGATAACGGCTGCCAGGAACAGAAGGAATACCTCGTTATCCGCAGGATTTTCGCTGGGAGACAGAAGATTCATACCGGTATCGGTAGAAAGAGACCAGTTGTTATGTTTTCCGGAACCGTTGACTCCAGCGAAGGGCTTTTCCGCCAGCAGACATACCATTCCGTGTTTCGGAGCGATCTTTTTCATCAGCTCCATGGTCAGCTGGTTGTGGTCGGTAGCTATATTAGCTGTCGTATATATGGGAGCCAGCTCGTGCTGGGCAGGCGCAACTTCGTTATGCTCTGTTTTTGCAAGGACTCCGTGCTTCCACAGTTCCTCATTGAGCTCGGCCATGAACTCCGCCACTCTCGGTTTGATGCTTCCGAAATAATGATCGTCCAGTTCCTGTCCTTTGGGAGCTGCCGCTCCGAATAGAGTCCTTCCCGTAAAGACCAGATCCGGCCTTTTCTCATATACTTCTTTATCTATGAGGAAATATTCCTGTTCAGGCCCGACGCAGGGCACCACTCTTTTAACCTCGCTTATGCCCATCAGCTTGAGTATCCTCACGGACTCCCGGCTTACCGCCTCCATGGACCTGAGAAGAGGAGTCTTCTTATCAAGAGCCTCTCCGCTGTAGGAACAGAATGCCGTTGGAATGCAAAGTGTCTTATCTTTTATGAAGGCATAGGACGTAGGATCCCATGCTGTATATCCTCTGGCCTCGAAGGTTGCCCTCAGACCGCCGGAAGGGAAACTCGACGCGTCCGGTTCGCCCTTAATGAGCTCCTTGCCTGAAAAGTCCATTATGACGCCGCTTCCGTCGGGTGCTATGAAACCGTCGTGCTTCTCGGCGGTTATTCCGGTAAGCGGCTGGAACCAATGGGTGAAGTGAGTGGCGCCTTTTTCCACGGCCCAGTCTCTCATGGCCGCGGCTACGGCATTCGCAACCCCTATGTCGAGCTGCTGTCCCTGATCCACCGTCTTCTTGAGTGACTTGTAGACGTCTTTGGACAGGTGCTCTTTCATGGCCCTGTCATCAAAGACCAGGGATCCGAAATAATCAGGTACGTTAGTCATTTTCTTTTCCTCTTTTCTTTCTGCGGATTTTATCCGCTAAACAAAATAAAAAAGACAGCGACGCCAAATACAAAGACGTCGTTGTCTCAATGAAGTGAATATACTCTTTCCCTAAGGATATGTCAACAGCTTTTACAGTAAAATGCTAAAGCACACTGATATGCTCCTCAAGGCGCCTCATGATCTCCTGATAGGCCTCTTCCACGCCTCCCAGATCCCTGCGGAAACGGTCCTTGTCGAGCTTTTCGCCCGTGCTGCTGTCCCAGAGCCTGCTGGTATCGGGACTTATCTCATCAGCCAGAATTACGGAGCCGTCCGGAAGCCTTCCGAACTCGAGCTTGAAATCGACCAGCGTCACGTCGCACAGATCCCAGAACTTTTTAAGTTCTTCGTTTATCTTAAAGGAGTACTCTTTTATCTTTTCGATCTCCTCTTCTTCCGCCAGTTCCAGAGCCATGGCCTGGTATTCGTTTATGAGAGGATCTCCCAAAGCGTCGTTTTTATACGAAAACTCTATGGTAGGCTTCTTTAAAACTATGCCCTCTTCGACACCGTAGTTCTTGGCAAAGGATCCGGCGGTGATGTTCCTTACGATGACCTCCAGCGGAACTATCGTCACCTTCTTCACGACGGTCTCCCTGTCACTCAACTCTTCAACGTAATGGGTGGATATCCCGCGTTTTTCCAGCATTCTCATGAGTGCATTGCTCATCCTGTTGTTTATGACGCCTTTTCCCCCTATGGTGCCTTTTTTAAGCCCGTTGAATGCCGTTGCGTCGTCCTTGTAGGAGACTATGAGCAGCGACGGATCATCGGTGGCATACACCTTTTTTGCCTTTCCTTCGTAAATCTGTTCTCCTTTTGTCATGAGATAGTTTTTCCTCCTTTAGATCTATATTCCGCTGTCTCCGTAGTTGGACAGCACTCTGGCTGACGGATCGTCCACGTCGCAGCCTTCCCAGTCTTTGTTGGGCATCCAGAAGCCCGCAATCATTTCAGCCTGCCCCGGATAATACTCTTCGAATATCTCCCGGTAGAGCAGCGATTCCTTGGTAAAGGGCTGCGCATGGCAGAACCGGCTGCGCCTTCTCTCAAACTCTTCATCGGTATACAGGCTCTCTGCATACTCCTTGAGATAGTCGACCATTGAATGTCCCACTGCATCGGAAAAAGCCGCCTTTTCCCTCCATAAGATGCTGTCGGGAAGAAGGCCCGTGCCCTCGAAAGCATGCCTTAAAAGGTATTTGCCTTT
>CAYUGP010000096.1:0-5707 GCA_964444315.1 uncultured Oscillospiraceae bacterium
CTTTGAGGAAGGGGAATTCGCGCTGTTTTTTCGTTAAAATGATTAAGATCTACGGAATGCCCACATGTCCATATTGCGACTTTATCCATGAGCAGATAAAGGGACGTGAGGATGAGTTCGAGTACATCAACATAGGTGAGAACATCAGAAATATGGGAGCCTTTATGAGGCTCAGAGACACAAGCCCAGTCTTCGATCACTGCAAGGAGATAGGCGACGTGGGTATCCCTGCTTTCGTATTTGAGGACGGAAGGATCTCCATAGATCCGGCAGATGCCGGACTCGTAGAATTCGGATCAGAAGCAGCGTGCTCCATTGAAGATCACAAGAACGGAAGAAAAGGCTGCTGATATATTGCTGTGATCAACATAACTGAAATTTTCAAAAATGTTACTCTCGATCTCGAAAAACTTTTGCGGGAAGGTTTTTGTAATACTGCGTCCGGATACTGTAAAGAGTATCAGATAATGGATGGCGGTTATTACGTACGTATCGTGATATCAGTAAACGGTGATAAAGACTTCAGGGTATATGACAGCGAAACCGGCGAGGAGTATATGCCGGCTCATGTTTACGGTTCCACCGGAGCTTTCGTCGGCGAGATACATGCGGAATGCGAGGAGATACTGAAAAGTATAGCGGAAAAGTGCCGCTGCAGCGATCGTTTTCAATGGGTGCAGTCGAAGCGTATCCTTGACTTCATCAGGAGTGCCTACGGCGCCGAGCCGGAGTTCCTATGGGACAGGTTCCCCGATTGTGCGGCTTTGCGCGTTCCTGGCAAAAGTCCCTGGTTTGCGCTGATAGGCAGGGTCCCTATGGAGAAACTGCATCTGGACGGCAGCGGCCCTGCAGAGATTATAAACCTCAAGGACAAACCGGAAAAAGTAAAATCCCGTATCGGAGCGGGAGAGGCTCTGCCTGCTTATCATATGAACAAACAGCACTGGTATACCGTTATTCTGGACGATACTATTCCGGATGATAAGATAGCGGCGCTTATTAAAAACAGTTACGAACTGGTAAACAGGTAACAGGAGAGGAAGGGCTGGATGATTATAAATACAGGGCAAAGAACGGATATTCCGGCCTTTTATGCCGAGTGGTTTGCAAACAGACTGAAGGAAGGCTTTGTTTGCGTACGCAATCCATACAACCAAAACCAGGTCAGCCGCTACCGCCTGGATCCTTCGGTAGTGGACGTTATAGGCTTCTGCACCAAGAATCCTGCGCCTATGTTTTCCTATATGGACCTGCTGAAAGACTACGGACAGTACTGGTTCGTTACAATAACTGGCTACGGCAGGGATATCGAGCCGAACGTTCCCGATAAACATAAGCTTATAGGCGACTTCAAAAGGCTTTCAGATAAGGTCGGGATCGATTCCGTAGGATGGAGATATGATCCAATCTTTATCTCAGATCGTTATAGTGAAGACTATCATCTGAGGGCTTTCGGTAAGATAGCTGAAGCTCTTTCCGGATACACGAAAACGGCAGTCATAAGTTTCATTGACCTTTATCCTAAAGTAAGGCGAAACTTCCCTGAAGTGCAGGAGGTGGCAAAAGAACAGCGCTTAAGGCTCGGCAAAGAGATGATAAGGATCGCTGATAGCTGCGGCATGACGGTAAAACCATGCGCGGAAGGAGACGAACTGGCTGCTTTCGGTGCCGACTGCAGCGGGTGCATGACGATGAGCGTTTACGAAAAGGCCATAGGAAAGCGTCTTTTCGCTCCAAAACAGAAAGGCGCAAGAGCTGAATGCGCCTGCTATCTTTCCTGCGACATAGGAGCGTACAATACCTGCAGGCATCTTTGCAGATATTGCTATGCGAATGCAGATCCGTCCGAAGTGCTTGCGAGGAGTCGGCTCCACGATCCCAAATCTCCTTTTCTCATAGGAAACTATATGGACGGAGACGTAGTACATGACGTTCCGCAGGAGTCCTGGATAGATCCTCAGACGAGTATGATATTGGGCGAAGGTCATTAATGTAAGAACAATATATCAGTCTGTACTGTAATATGTATTAAAGAAGAAGTGAGGGTATGATCATGATTACAGTGAATCTGTATTACAAAGGAAAATGCGGCAGCGCAAAGACGTTTGCTGAGGAGATGGAATCATCAGGAATAGCCGGTGAGATCAGAAAAGAAGACGGAAATCTCCGCTATGAGTATTTCCAGCCCCTTGGAGATCCTGAAACTATCTTGCTTATAGACAGCTGGGTGGACCAGGATGCGATAGATAAGCATCACGCAAGCCCTATGATGGCAAAACTTGCACTTCTGAGAGAAAAGTACGATCTTCATATGACGGCGGAGAGATACATAAGCGAAGACCTGGGGACTGACGAGAAATTCATAAGGAAGTAAGGAACCATGCATTTCGGTTTTTCATATATAGGACTCATATTCCTGTTATTGCTTATGGTCCCGAATCTCATATGGACCAGGAATCAGCCTAAAGACTACGAAAAGTATGCTGCCAGGGAGAACAAGGTGCTGCTGGCTTTTGAAAGAGCCGGAGAGGTACTTACCTCATGTGCGGCATTGGTTTTCTCCGATTTCAACATAAGGCCATGGTCAGAACGGTCATGGTGGCTGATCGCTGCTTTTCTTCTGATGGTTTTGTATGAGATATTCTGGATCAGATATTTCAGAAGCGAAAAGACTATGGCGGACTTTTACCGCAGTGTCCTTGGGATCCCGGTGGCGGGAGCGACGCTTCCCGTCATTGCTTTCATGCTTCTGGCTGTTTACAGAAAGAACGCAGTGATGGGTATAGCCGTGATCATCCTGGGCATAGGGCATATAGGGATACACCTTATGCACAAAAAAGATGCAGTCAAGGAGTGCGTGAGGGACTGTCCAAAAGATGCGCTGTAAGCAGGTGAAGGGTATGGATAGAGCAAAGGAACTGTTTTTGAAGTATAACGGGAACCGTTTCTTTATGGACCGCGAAGGAGACGGAAGCGAATATGAAAGTTACCGCGTTTCAAAGGAAACGGAGAAGGAATGGGCTGAAGAATACATCTCATCCTTCCTTAAGTCCGGGCTTCGCGGAAGAGAAGCTCTGCGTTGCTATACGGCTGCTTCAGAACTGGTCAGAAGGGATAGCGGGTATAAAAGACTGGATGCGCTCCTTTATTACCCTCTGAAATCAGTTAATCTCGACGACGTCACTGTACTGTTCATGCTGGGAGCAACTTTCAGGATGGCGGAAAACGCAGCAATAAAAGGACGCTTTTCAAAAGAAGACGCAGAGAGGTATCTTCAGGAACTGGACATATATATAGGAGATGTTCTTCTTCGCGCAGAAGCAGGTACTCTTACCCGCTCTGAAGACTACGTTATGCGGGAATTTTCAGATCCTGTGTACGTGAAGGAGTATTTAAGCGGTCTTAAGAATAAGTGGAAAGAACTGTGCCCCAAGGCTGCCGGTGGATAATGGAAATAAGTATAAGAAAACTCAAACTAGACGAAACGGGTATCCTCAAGGATTTCCTTTATGAAGCCGTATTCATTCCGGAAGGCGTGTCGCCTCCTCCTAAAGATATCGTGGAGAGACCGGAGCTCAGGGTATACACCGATGATTTCGGTTCACGGGCAGGAGATAACTGCCTTGTTGCCGAATCTGAAGGTGAGATCATCGGAGCAGTATGGACGAGGATCATGAACGATTACGGCCATGTGGATGACGATACGCCGTCCTTTGCTATCTCGCTGTACAAAGAATACAGAGGGAAGGGCATAGGTACCCGGCTTATGAAAGAGATGCTGATGCTTCTTAAGTCTCAGGGCTTTGGAAAGGCGTCGCTGGCTGTACAGAAGGAGAACTTTGCCTTAAGGATGTATGAAAAAACAGGTTTCAGGATCGTCGATGAAAACAGCGAGGAATACATCATGGTCTGCAGACTTTAACAGTGCCTCGGAGGAAATAGAGAGCGGGAGAGACAGGAAATGAGCAATACTGAAGATAAGGGTAAGGAGACAAGGATCGCAAAGAGGGGCGACTGGAAGACAAAGCCCATGCCGAAAAAGCATGCTGTTTTCACGTTGAGCAGGGCCTTCAGCAGGGAGGAGATGGATAATCTCCGCCGGGGCAATATACCTCAGGCCATGGAGGATAAGTGGTTCTGGTATATGGAGGATGATACTCTTTGGGCTTACCGCAGCTGGACGGGGCACTGCATTTACCGCATAGATTTCAAGGAGGATTACGAACACGTCGTGACGGTCAACCGGGATCCCAGGCAGTATAAATGCATCGATACCGAAGAGGACAGGGAGGCCGTAAACAGGCTCCTTGACTGGTGGACGAAAGATCCCTACGACCACTACGGCGAGTGGATCACGGAAATAGGGGACGCATTGGATCGGGAGTGAAAGAGAGATGAAGAAGTACTATATAGCAAGCATCTGCCGCAACGGTGTCCTGGGCGGCGGTATCATAGCCGGTGATGAAAGCATCACATACAAAACAGGCAAGGTCACCGTCCCGGCGAAATTGAGGAATCTGGAGATGAAGTATGGTGAGATACTGAGCTACTCTGAAAAATGGGTCCTTTGTTTCCCTGTTTTCTCATTGTCAATGAGCGACGATGAAAAATACAGTTTCATAGTCTTTGCGCAAAAGAGCTTCCGCGAGCTGCTCGATGAGAAGATCGGATTGAAGCGGGAAAAATAGTTTCTGAAAAATATCAGTTTGTCACCCATCTGTCACCCTTGACAAGTAAGATTTTCTTGTAAACAGATCCGAAAGGATAGTGAAAGGGGGACATAATTATGACAGGTGGAGATTATGCAGTTCAGCGCAGAGAGTCTTTAGCAGGCAGTATTTTGGATTTTTTCACCATACTGATGTTCCCGTTTATGGGGATAAAAGAAATAGGCGAAGAGAAATAAACCGGCGCAGAAAAATTGAAGTGAACCCCTTTCATTAGACAAAAAACTCTAATGAAAGGGGTTTTTGTAATGGATACGCCTTGTGTTTTTCGCTGAATCACTGCTTACAAAGATTCTTTACCAGAGCCTTGGGAGCAGTGTTTCAAAACAGAATTTCGCATATTCGTCTTTGATCATTTTGGGATACTCATCGACATACATGCGTTCGCGGTCTTTGATGCTGAAAGAATTCCTTTCATCGTTGATGATATAGTTATTGGTCTTTGCAGCGTCCGCCAATCTGAACGGATTCCTCGTTCCGAAATCCTGATACAGATCGAAGTGATATTTTTCATGATGCTGGCAAACTGCGTCAAACATCACATCATAATCCTGTGTTGCCTCTCTCATGGTGTAACCGGCATCACATATTTTCCATGTAAACACATTCGAATATAGCGGGATCCGAATGGGTCTCTTATCATCCCTCACAGCGCCGAGGACGACTTCAACGATCTCCCATCTCCTCTGTTCGGGATCTTTACATACCTCTCTCATGATGACCTCCCTTCAAATTATTGAAAATATGCCTGTTAAATAGCCCGCCGAGAATTATGATCACGGCATGGTGTACTTCGCAATTGCACATTTTCCCGTGTAATGTAATAATTAAGTCGTAAGCTGATTGATAGTTTGAAAAGCAGGAGGACAGATCAATGGAAACTTACCGCTTTATGGAACTTGTGAAGAAGGAAAATGGATTCGAATTCTATCAGGCTTTCCGCGATGAACTGGACTGGATCATAGGCGGAAAAGGTGATA
>CAYUGP010000097.1:0-5613 GCA_964444315.1 uncultured Oscillospiraceae bacterium
GGACGGAAGCTTAAGCGCAGATCCGGAGAGCATCGATACCCTGTATTCCTTCGGAGAGGGCATTATCGTCAGGGAGCTGAGAGGCTCGGCCAAGGGAAACGTGATCAATGCCTTCGTTGAGGAAAATGACGCATACGTCCTCTATTCCATTGATGCAGAAAGCGGAGATCTGGTCCAAAGGCTGCCCGTATGCGGGCTGCTTCAGAGAAACAGGATGTTCGTTCAGCAAAGCGGCGATTGCCTGGTGATGGGCGCTGTTTCAGACGGCACGGAAAGGAACGCTGCGCTCTTCGTCTTCAAAGAGGATGAGAAAGGTATCCCTTCCCATGAGCTGACAGCGGACCTCGGCTCTGTTGCAGACAACGAAACGGCAAAGAAACTGATGGCTTTCGGGCTTATGGATAAATACTCGTACCGGAACTATCCGAAGTATTACGATTTCATTTATCTTTTTGAAGACGGCCGGCTGTATTTCATCTCCGCGGATATCCCCGAAGAGGAAAGCAGCAGCCCGGTATACGAACCCTACAACAGGTGCGGTATATCCGTGGTCGTCTGCGACGAGTCCGGACCCTTGTTCTTCGGCAGCTATGAGAGCAGCATAGGAGACCGGCAATGCATCCCGGCAACGGGGTACAGGCCCCAGATATGGCTCGAAAAATGAACATCAATATATAGCTCAAGGCTCCGCCGTGGTATAATATGCCGAAAGCGGAGCTTTTTCATATGACAGCAAAGATACAAGGAAAAAAGTACAAACTCAATACCAAGCAGTTCAGGAACTTCATCCTGATGCTGATCCTGGCCCTCATCCTGGTGGGCGCTATCTGCGTGCTCACGACCCCGGTGCTCATAAAGCTCAACGGGGACTCGGTCGTCACGCTTTGCTACGGAGACGAGTACGTGGAGGAAGGGGCATCGGTCAGGTGGAACCTGGGTGAGGTCAAAATAAAGGGAGACGTGGACACAAATACCATAGGAAGGTACAGGGTCAGATACACCTTCCTTGGAGAGATGCTCACAAGGAAGATCAATGTCGTGGACGGCATAAGGCCCGAGATAAAGCTCGAGGGGCCTGCCTCCCAGTACTACAGCGTTGGGGAGGAATATCACGAATACGGTTACAGTGCCTCAGATGAGATAGACGGCGACCTGACGGACAAGGTGCAGGTGGACATGTCCGAAGTGGATATGAGCACGGCAGGAAGCTATCATATAAGCTACATAGTCTCTGATGCGGCGGGCAACGCCGTAAGGGAGAGAAGGGAGATAACGATATCCGAATACGGACCCATGCAGCAGAACCTCTGGGAGTTCACCCTCCATCCGTATTTCGATGACATTATCTGCAAAGAAGTCGAGTTCGACCAGGAAAAGTATAAGGATCTGTATACCTTCGGAGACTCCTTCGTAGGAAATCTCCAGTACTTCGGAGGATTCTCCTGGGACAGGACCATATATTACGCATCTTTAAGCACCGATGATTTCAGGACGGTGGCCGTAAGGTACAGCGCAGGTTTCGACTACTTCGACAACGTGATGGCCCTGCTCAAGCCCAAGGTGCTACTGGTTCTTTTAAACAGCGACTGGACCGGGCGCTGGTCAGTCGACTACGTGGCTGAGAGCTGCGACAAGGCCTACGCCTACCTTGCCGAAGCCTATCCCGACACGGAAATAATAATATGCTCTCTGACGCCCGTGGATAAATATTTCAACAACAACGGCTACGGCCGCAACTACAACATAGACAAGATGAACGTTCGCATGTGCGAGCTCTGCAGGAAATACGGCTTCAAGTTCATGTACGTGGCGGAGGTCCTTAAGAACCCCAATACAGGAGGCTGCTACGACGAATATATCTCAGGGGATCACATCCACCTCTCCGCTGCAGGTTTCAGGCGCATGAGGGAGTACATCGAAGCCCATCTCGACTGGTGAAGAATGAGGAAAACATCTTTGCGTTATTTCAAACGGTCGTTCTATAGGTAGTCACACAAGTTAAAAAAGGAGTGCCCTTATGAAAAAGTGTTTCTTTAAGTTGTTGTCTTTATTTTTGGTATTATCCCTCCTAATGGGAATCGTGCCCCGGCAAGTATATGCCGAGGCAGGAGCTTTCTTTTCTCCTGAAGAACCGGGAGATCCATCAGAAGAATATGTCGATAGCTCTCAACCCGTTTCCGTTGAAGGCGAAGTCATAGGGCTTCGAAGCGAAGACGGCAAGCACTTCAAACTAACGGACGGCACATTTCTATCAGTGTCATATTATGAACCCATCCATTACCTGGACAGTGAAGGGAACTGGCAGGATATAGACAACAGCCTGTATCTTGATAAAGACGGAAAAAGCTACAGCACCAAGGAAAACGGCGGTCATTCTTTCTCCCTTGCCAAGGATCTTTCATCGGGAGAACTGGTAACGGCATATCAAGGCGACTTTTCGGTTTCCATGAAACTCTTAGGAGGATACGATGAGACTTCAGCAATGGAGATCAGGGAAAGGGGAAAGGAAAAGCCTGCAGATGAAACAAAAAGCTGGACTGCTGATGATCTGATGCCAAGAAATCTTTCATCTAAAGTCATATACAAAGATGTATTTAAAGACGTAGATATAGAATACACTCTCCACGGTTTTGATCTTAAAGAACAGATAGTGCTCAATGAAAAAGGAGATCAAACAAGTTTTGATTTCCTTTTGTCTTTTGAAGGCCTTTCTGCAACGCTTGATGAGAACGGCAGCATTACGCTGAAAGACAGCGAAGAGACGACAGTATATACTATCCCGGCGCCGTTTATGGAAGATAAAGTGGGACGTATCTCTTATGACGTTTGGTATGAACTTACAGAAACCGAAGACGGGATCATCTTGTCTGTTACAGCAGACGGCGAATGGCTCAGTGCAGAGGACAGAGTCTACCCCGTCAGAATAGATCCGACCCTTTATGCAAGGACAACGAACAATGACAATACAAGCAGCGCAAATACTTATACGACATATACGCTGAGTTATTATCCCGGGACAGGTATCGGTACTTGGGCAGGACTGCCCCAGCATCTGTTCATAGGATATGATCCGTCATCAGGAGCGACGAGAGGATATGTTCATTTTCACAACCTTCCTTCGGTGCCGAGCGGATCTGAAGTCATAGGCGCATATTACGGAATCTATCTGTTCAGTCCGTATTGGGACGGATATTACGGATATTACGGAGTAAACTCCTCTCAGATCCCTCTTGAACTAAGGGAAGTCACATCCCAAAAACCCTCTTGGTACAATAGCTACTATGATTGGTTCATAAACCTTTCATGGAACGATCAATACAGCATGAGCTATGGCCCGATAGTTGACTACGAGGCTGCAGATTGGGGCAGTGCGGGAGGTTGGCTCAGATGGGATGTTTCGGGGCTTGCCAAGAAGTGGTACACAGAAGGAACTGAGAACAGGACGGTAATGATCTGTTCTTCAGAAGAATCTTCATACTATGACTACTACTATGTATGGATAAGGAGTCTCGGATACGGAGACACATATCCTCCGACGCTTGCAGTAGCATACAGAAACACGGCAGGAATAGAACCCTACTACACATATAATAGCCTTGACGGGGGCCATGCCGGAACGGCATATATATCTGACAGGACAGGGCAACTCAAGGCTGCAAAAGAACTTGTTTCCTACCATTCAACAGTAAATCCTGTTTCTATCAGCCTTGTATATAACTCCGACTACTTTAAAGACAGCACAAATCCTTATCTTCCCTACGGCCCATCTATGGACTTTGGCTCAGGGTGGACACTTGATGTTATCCAAAAGCTTGAACAGGTAAGTATAGACAACGCAAGTTATCTAAAGTATACGGACGGAGACGGAACGCAGCATTTCTTTGCAGAGGACTCTCAAAGAGAGGCAGGATACTACTATGACGAAGACGGGCTGGGGCTAAAGATAAGGCCTTTATCAGGTAGCTATGAGATGTCTGATGACAAGGGAAACAAGAGGGTCTTTACAGACGGATACCTAAGGCAGATCATCGATCAAAACGGCAACGAAGTTTCCATAAACTATACGAATGGAAAGCTCACGTCTGTTGTTCAGGAGAACAACAATGCGAGCAGCATTACAGTTGCATCTTTAACATATACAGGAGACGGGCTTGCTTCGGTAACAGATGCAGCAGGGATTATCACCTACCTTACATATACAGACGGAAAGCTGACAGGGATAACAAGAGGAAACACTCTTCTTGCTGAATATGGATACCAAGGGCAAAGGCTTATCAAACTGACTGATGCGGAAAGGGAATGCAGCCTTAATTTTACATATGATACAAACGGAAGAGTGAGCAGCTTTTATGATTCTGCAATAGATGATTCGCAAAATGTTCCCGTAGAAGTTACAGGCGCAAGGTTTTCCGTTTCCTATCCAAAGAGCAGCCAGACAGTATACAAGGACTTCGGAAGCGACAGAACAGAAAACACCTCCGATGATATATATACAAGCTATCTGTTCGACTACTTCGGAAGGACAGTAAATGCATATTCTACTGATGCAAACGGAGATCTTTTAGGAGCTACAAATGCCGTATATACCCAAAATGACAAAACGGACAGAAGGAACAACCGTACAAGAGTCATATCGTCAATGGGAGGATCAGGCGATGAGCTTCTTTTAAATGCAGATCTGGAAGGGTCGGGAGGCTGGGGGCTTCCTTCAGGATCGAGCATAACTACCGAGGAAAGCCATGGCGGCAGCTATTCGATAAAGATAAACGGTTCATGGGACAGCTCTTTAAGAGATGCATACCAGATAGTAAGCCTAAACGGTGTTCCCGGGACTGATACATATATACTTTCAGGTTGGGCTAAAGGAATATCAGTTCCAAATACGAACTATTCGAATGAAGCAGATCATGATCATGATACCTACAAACAGTTCGGATTAAGAGCAGTCATCGTATATACGGACAATACTTCGGAAAACCACTATGTTTCGTTTTGCCCCGATCTTACCCAGTGGCAGTTCGTAAGCATGGCAGTGGTGCCAAGAGAGCCAAGCAAGTATGTGAGCAGCATCAGGGTATACATAGTATATGAGCAGAACTGTAACGCAGCATACTTTGATGACATCTCCCTCATAAAGGAGACCTGCAGGTCCATGAAGTATGACGCAGACGGAAACCTCATATCAGTCAAAACTACAGGTCTTGAAGAAGTAACGAGTACCTACCTTCACGGCGATCTCATCGGGATGGTCACGGGAGGGTATGGCTCATATACCTTAAACTATGATACGAATCATAACCTGACATCAGTAACAGACGGAAACGTCACCCAAAGCATGGCATACTCGGGTCAGGGGAATGTAACAAACACAATCCTTTCGGGAGGTGCTCTTCAAATAGAGAGCAGTGCGTCTTATGATGTAAACGGAAACAGAGTAGTATCTGAGACAGACGATGCAGGGAATACTGTGTATTACACGTACAGCCAAGGGGTATCTGAGATGCTTGGACTTCCTGCGTCGGTTACAAACGGAAGGAACATCACCCAAACAAGTCAGTACGATCCTTTAGGCCGCACGACACTTACCTCCCTTGGAAATACAGTATCAGCGGA